>JABGQU010000020.1 GCA_018648605.1 Anaerolineae bacterium
TTAAAAGGCCTCCCCTCCTTTTTGCTTACCCCTATTTATTGAGAAGATACCTTATCTGGTTGAAAACACAGGAGATGCTGACACAGAAGGCTCTGTTAGCATTACTGATGATATGGTTTCAGTCAATTGTCCTTCTGGAGATTTGGCTGTGGAAGAAAGTGTGGAGTGTACGGCAAGCTATATATCCACCGAAGAAGATGTAGCCGCTGGCAATATCCGCAATACTGCCACAGCTTCAGCAGGAGGAGTTACTTCAGACTCTGACAGTTTTGAAGTGGTATTTGAAGGCACGCCAGCACTTTCCCTAACCAAATCTGCCAGCCCGACTAATCATACAAACCCTGGAGAGTTGATCGTCTACACATTCACTGTCACCAATATCGGCAATGTTCCCATCAACTCTGTGACTGTTCAAGATCCAATGCCGGACGAATCCCGCGGTTGCGATGCCGCAGTTACGCTTCAGCCAGGAGCGTCATTGCAATGCAATGGATATTATACAATCAAGGGAGGAAATGCAAACCAGACAATTAATAATTGCGCAAGCGCATCCGGGATGTACAAGGAGCAAAAAATTAGTTCACCAGAAGCCTGTGTAGATATTTACTACCAAGCATCTGCCCCTCCCCCAGAAAAAAAAGAAAAGCCAGTCGATTGCGATGCAAATCCAGGCCATCAAGACTGCTAGAGAATGTGTTCATAAAGAGCTATTCATAAAAAAGACGAGCGCAAACTCGTCTTTTTTATTTTCCAACAAAAGTTCATGCCTCATTCTTTTTTTCTTTACTGATCCACAAAAACCCCAAGGTGATTGGCGACTGGTCGCTCCCGCCCGGGGATGTGGCTATCAATCGGAGAGTTAAGCACTTCTGCCTTGCCATTCTCATCTTCGATCACCAACGTGGATGATCCGCCACCATCCATATTCATGGCTGTATAGACGCCATACTCGATCATCAAATCCGCGAGTTGGGTGAGGGTAGCGCCTTCACTATAGAAGGGCTGACGACCATCCACGACGACAATGACGAGGCGGTCGGGACCAAAGTCCACGCCGAGGGCGGTGCGCGGCGCGGGAATTTCAGAATCAAGCCCTTCGATGGGTTCACCTTCGACGACGAGCATATGGCTGCCTGAAATAGCGTTGTAGATTTTCCCATGTGGTTTCCCAAATTGAGCAACATTATCCTTCGAAATATACAAAATTGGGCGATTCCCCTCTGTATAACGCACACCCCGAGAGGCCGTAAATCCTGTTGGGATAACAGGATCGCCAACGTGGGGATAATAATCAAATAGTGAGTTGGAGTGCCAAGGGGAAAATTCCCCGCCATTAACGGCAATTTGCAAATTATAGTCTCTCAAAAATGTCGTTGTTGTGCGCGCGTTAAGCGGCATTTCGGATTTTTTGTCGTCAGGTGGGGTAACAAGAAAAGAAATGCCTTCTGTATGCAGATCGATCGTAATGATGTGGGCGATCCACAGGCGCGGTTCTGTATGCACTTTTCGTCTGTAGGTAATACCATCGTAGAGTTCTTCTTTGATCTCTGTAGGCAGAGGCCGACCAGAGAAGTAGATGGCTGACATAGCAAGGCAACTGAAGATGAAAGAAAGAGCTAGGAGGATCTTGATTTTTTTTGTCATATCGTTGACTCCCCAAAAAAGAGAGATGATGTGCAACGCGTCCAGGAGCAGATGCAATGCACATCTCATATTAAAAGATTAGCCGTAAACCCATAACCACAAGCAAGACCAAAACGATTTTACGGAAGAGTTCTGGATTAATCCAGCGATCCATTGCCAAGCCGCTAAGAAGTCCTGCAAAGAGATAAGGGAAACCACGCCCGAAAAGCGACCAAATATCAGGCGTAAAGCTGCCGCCAAACCAATGTCCAATGAGAACAATAATACTGTTTTGAATGAAGAAGGTTTGCAGATTGCCCTTAAAGACATCTGGCTCCCACTTTTTACAACTGGCATACATAATAATGGGCGGACCCGGCGTATTATAAGCGCCACCCAACAGCCCGCCCAAAAAGCCTGTGGCATACGCCCAGGCACGCCCCTTAAGTTCGGGTAAACGTAAGCCCGAAAGGGCGTAGAGGGCATATCCAGCCAAGAGGATGCCCAATATAGCGAGGGCAAGCCCTTCGTCCGCGCGACGCAGGAGGAATATCCCAACCGGGACCCCAACGAAAGAAGCCAAGATGAGGGGCAAAACTTTTTCAAATTGTAAAGAACGCCAATAGCGCAGCAGCACGCCCAAATCTACAACAAAGGCAACTAACGCGACCAAAGCTATCGATTCCCTGATCCCAATTAATCCCGGCAGCAGCGCCATTGATACCAGCGCAACACCAAAACCTGAAAGCCCTTGTGTAAATGCCGAAAGAAAAAGGATGCCACCAATTAAAAGAAAGCTGTTTTCCATGTGATCTCCATTGCAGAATGCCCCATTATACCTACTCAGCTTTTTTTCGCTTAGAATTTAAAAATCTAATTTCTATCAAGGAGCATCGCGATGAAGTACGCTGTTAGCATTAGCTTGGGAAGCTCAAAACGAGACAAAAGGGTAGAGATCAAGTTCAAAGACGAAACTATCGTTATAGAGCGTATCGGCTTGGATGGCGATGTTGCCAAAGCAAAGAAAATGTATGAAGCACTCGATGGGCAAGTGGACGCTTTTGGCATGGGCGGCGTGGATATGTATTTACGTCTCGAGGGAAAAGAATACCCACTGCGAGCTGCGCTCAAGCTGATCGAAAACGTGAAGAAAACGCCGGTTGTGGATGGTCGCGGTCTTAAACATACCCTCGAACGGCGCGTCTTCGAGCTTGCTGCGCCCGCTCTCGGAGACTTGCCAAAATTTCAGCAAGCCTTTATTCCCGTGGCCGTTGATCGGATCGGGTTGGCGACAGCTGCCAGCGAAGTTACAGAAAAAGTTGTCTTTGGTGATCTTATGGTCGCACTTGGCTTCCCTCTCCCTGTTTATGGTCTAAAAAACTTCAAGCGCGTTGCACGTTTTATGCTCCCCATCGTTAGCCATTTCCCAATGAGCATGTTGTACTATGGTAGCGACGGCGCAGAGCAAGAGCCTCAATATCAAAAATATTGGCAAGAATCGGATTTGATTGCCGGCGACTTTCTCTTTATGCGAAAATATATGCCAGAATCTATTGCGGGGAAAACGATCATCACGAATACGACCACAGAAAAGAACTTGCTTCTGCTCAAAGAACGTGGTGCCGGGCGAGTGATCACCTCGACACCATCTTATAATGGGCGTTCTTTTGGCACCAATATGATGGAAGCCGCTCTAACAGCTTACGCTAATAAAGGGCGCCAGCTAACAGATGCCGAACTAAACACACTCATCGACGAGCTTGATCTACGTCCGCAAGTGCATATTTTCAATAAAACGCACCCTACCAGCTAAAAGAAAATAGATAAAAAATCTGCTTCCAAATGAGCGAGAAGGATTTCTTGTGTAAAAAAATCCTTCCCGCTTTGTAAATCTCATACCATCATTTTAAGGCCCATCACCAGCAACAGGGCAAGAACAATCTTGCGAAATACAACTAGGTTGATCCACTTGTCAAAACTCGCTCCAACCAATAGCCCCAACACAACTCCAGGAGAACCTACTAAAAACATACGCCAAATTTCCGGAGTAAAACTACCGCCAATCGCATGTCCAGCTACGATCATCAAACCGTTGATCAGAAAAAAACTTTGTAAGTTCCCTTTAAAAACATCGGGGTGCCAGCGCCGACAGGTACCATAAATGATAATTGGCGGGCCATTGGTATTATATGCACCGCCAAGCAAACCGCTAAGAAAACCTGCAAAATAAGCCCAACCTTTTCTCTTTAACTCAGGAAGTCTAAACCCGATTAATGCGTAAATGGAATATCCGACCAAAACAATCCCTAAAATCATCAACATGATTTTCTCTTCAATGTAACGCAAAAGGAAAATGCCCAACGGCACACCAAGAAAGGATGCTAGGATTAATGGCCAGACATCGCGGACTTGCAAGGATTTATAATAACGCGCCAAGACACCAATATCCACAATGATGACAATTAAAGCAACCAATGCTGTCGCCGATTGCACGCTTATTAACAATGGCAGTAGAGCCATTGAGATCAGTGCGACCCCAAATCCAGATACGCTTTGTGTAAAAGAAGCTAAGAAAAGTATTGCACTGACAAGAACAAGATTTACATCCATTTTTACTCCTGCCTTCAGTAATTGCGCTATTATACCCACTCCAAGTTTCGCAATCCACAGCAAAAGGCAGGTTCTTCGAAAAACTGATATCTTAAATAAAGTCCACTCCCTTATTTCACATTAGGTATGTACTACTCAACGATAACCTAATATGTACTGGGGGTTGATTTTAACGTTATCGGTTCATATTTGTCTTCAGATAGTCATTTATTAAACGGTAGCAAGCCTGAATTCCCGAGCGAGGCGGCTCTTATCCAATGAAATTTTCAATAGCACGATCATTAAGCATGCCCCTTGATGTAAAAAGTAATCTCTTTCCTTAAAATTGGAAATTGATTTTCGTTTTTCGTTGACGCTTCCCTATCAGACGTGTATAATCACGGGTCGGTAAACTTGTAGACTAAGGAGTAGGCTTATGGCTGAAAATGAGATGACGCAAGCCAATGCGTTGGAATCAAAAACAAAGTTAAAAGGAAAGATCGCTAAAATCACGATTGGTGGCGCAATTATTGATCTTGGCATGGAACTTCCCGGTGTAATTCATATATCCCAACTACAGAAAGAACATCTTACTCGTGTTGAAGATGCTGTTGAAGTCGGACAAGAGGTTGAGGTGTGGGTACGTCGTGCTAAAAAGGATCGTATTGAGTTAACGATGATCGAGCCTTTGACATTGGAATGGCGTGAGATGAAACCAGAAGTCACCGTTAAAGGCAGCGTTGTTCGCCTGGAAACTTACGGGGCTTTTGTTGAGATCGGTGCAGAGCGCCCTGGCTTGGTACATGTGAGCGAGATCGCACATGGATATATCAAGGACCCTTCACAGGTTGTAAAAGTTGGTGACGAAGTGGACGTGATGATTCTTGAGGTCAATCGCCGCAAGAAGCAGATCCGCTTGAGCATGAAAGCCACTCTTCCTGAACCTGAGGAAAGCCTTGACCGTCCTAAGCGTGGACGCGGTGGAAAGCGTACGAACACGAGAAGTGTTGCTGCAATGATGGCTGAGATTGATGACGAGCCCAAAACTCCAGAGCATACTGCAATGGAAATGGCTTGGCAAGCAGCCCTTGATCGCGCAGATTCAGCCAAAAAAGGTGGAAAAAAGGCAGCAGAGAAAAAAGTTGAAGCTAATTCAGATTTAACTCAGGATGAAATTCTCGCTCGTACTTTAGAACAACGTAAGTAGTTTTCTTTCAGTAGAAAAATAAAAAAGCCCTCTCACGAGGGCTTTTTTGATTCTTGATCTTTGTCGAGCGAACTAATATTCAATTTTCCATAAGTTGATTCTTCCACCATCATCACTCATGGGGAGAATAAGCTGCTTTCCTTCAGCAGAGAAGGGCAAAGACGTACCTGAGATGTTTTCTGCTTTAAGTGTTACTTCTGAACGTTCCAAATTCCAAAACCAGATGCTTCCATCTTGATAGCCAACAAGCAGCTCTTCACCAATCAACTCAATTTGAGAGATCTCTATGTTCTTTGTTGAAATTTCCCGTAATAGTTCGCCGCTCTCACTATTCCAAAAATGTATATTGCCACCACAATCGCCTGAGATTAGTTCTCTTTTTATCTCAGAAAAAAACAAGGCAGTAACCGCACAGCTATGGGCCTGAATAGTATGTTGCGTTTCCCCAGTGGCTGCGTTGATCAAATGAAGTGTTCCTTTTCCATCTCCCGATGCGATCAACTTTCCATCGTGGCGAAAAGCAACGCTTTTTACCGAGCGTGTATGTCCATCAATTGAATACAGGAATTCTTGTCCCGCTTCCATACTCCATACATAAAGAGTATTATCTCCCAAAGAGCCACCCGACGCAAAGATATCTTCGCTGGGGGAGAGAGCGATCACTTGCGAAAAACTTTCGTGCCCGATAAAGGTTTGAATTCGTTCTCCCGTCTCAATATCCCAAACCTGAATATCGAAATCAGGCTCATCTGTCCCAGCAATGAGATGGGTACCAGCAAAAGCCAGGCTCGTTACACGGCTGCTTTCAGTATTCAAAATTTTCAGCTTTTCGCCACTCTCAACATTCCACAAGCGGATAAATCCTTCATCACCGCCTGTTGCGAGGATATTCTCTCTTGGATTGAAAGCGGCGCTATGAATAACGCTGGTATATTCAGCGTTCGTTTCTTTCAACTCCCCGGTTTCAACATCCCAAAGATGAAGCAGCCCGTCCCAACCACTGGAGGTGAGCGTTTTTCCATCTGGGCTAAAAACAAGGCTGCGAACGCCAGAATGATGCCCATAAAGGCTGTGCAAAATTTTGCCGCTCTCTACGTCCCATAAATGGATCGTATTATCAGGATAGCTCCCACCTGAAGCGAGAATTTGTCCATCTGGGCTAAATTGGACAGAATCAAGACTGCTTTCGTGTCCACTTAATTCCAGGATCAATTCTCCTGAGTTTGCGTCCCATATTTCAAGTAATTCAGTTGGTGTGTTATGAAAGAAATCTGCACCGGCGAGAGCAACCAACTCTGTACCATCCTCCCTGACAACGGGGTTGTAGGAAACTGCAAAAACTTTGACCTTTGCTGCCGAACGATACATCAGGATATTATTATTCTCCTGCTCATAAATATCCCATAGGCGAGCGGAATTATCGCCGCTGCCAGAAAGCAGGGTTTTGCCATCAGGGCTGAAATCAATTTGGAAGACACCGCGCGTATGCTTTCGGTAAATTTTCCAAAGGGTGGAATCCCCTTCCATAACGGAAGCAAGTTCCCATATCCGGATGGCGTTATCGTCAGAGTAATTACTGCCTGATGCGAAGAATGTGCCATCAGGGCTAAAAATAACTGTTGTCAGATAGCTATTCCCCCCTTTGAGGGTAGCTAACAAAGCGCCGCTTTCCACATCCCATAACTGGACAAAGTTATTTTCGCTGCCCCACGGACTAAAACGTCGCCAATAAGCGCGCCGCGAAAAGACAATATCCGCGCTGCCGGTAACGAGATATTTCCCATCAGGGCTAAAGGCGATACTTGTAATTAGATAGTTGGTGGGGATGAAGCGGATTTGCTGAAGGGTTTCTGCATCATGGAAATGTATCCCCGCCGAGCCGCTCGCGACGATAAACTTGCCATCTGGCGACCAGGCGATCTGGCTAATGATTCCTATACCAAATTGTTTCAAAATTTCAATACTTGCAACGTCAGGCGGAAAAACAGATGGAGGAATGGGTGTCGGCAACGCCAGCGTAGCTACTGGATAAGACGGCGCAGCCGGTGTATCTTGAGCTGGCGCAACTCTTATTTCGGAGGATTCTGTGGGAGAACTGCAAGCCGCAAGGACAACAAGAAAAATGAAGAAAAAGACAATCTTTCTCATTAGAAACTCCTTTTATGAGATCAGGCACAGATGACGATCACTCTTCTATTGTACTATCAGCATTCTTAGGTGGAAGATAATTTCAAGTAGGCTTCCATAAAACTGTCCAGATCACCGTCCAGCACGGCTTGAGTATTGCCCATTTCAAATTCGCTGCGATGGTCTTTGACCAGTTGATAAGGATGCAAAACATAGGAACGGATCTGGCTGCCCCACTCTGCTTTGGTATATTCGCCGCGTAAACCATCTAACTCTTCTTTTTGTTCGGCTTCTTTCTTTTCCAGAAGGCGCGCTTTCAGAACCTTGAGCGCATTCTCACGATTTTGCAGTTGAGAGCGTTCGTTCTGACAGGTGACTACGATTCCGGTTGGAATATGCGTCATACGCACTGCTGTTGAGTTTTTCTGCACACTTTGCCCGCCAGCACCCGATGATTTATAAACATCCACACGCAGGTCTTTGGGATTAATATGAACGTCGATATTTCCATCAGAAATTTGTGGCAAAATTTCAACCAACGCGAAGGAAGTATGTCGGCGGTGTGCCGTATCAAAAGGCGACAAGCGCACAAGGCGATGCGTCCCCTTTTCTGAGCGAAGATAGCCATAGACATAGCTCCCCGAGATCAAAAGCGTTGTGCTTTTTATGCCGGCTTCTTCACCAACAGTCAAGTCTAATATGTCGACCTTAAAACCACGTCGCTCTGCCCAGCGCAAATACATGCGTTGCAACATCGCCGCCCAATCTTGCGAATCAGTGCCTCCAGCCCCGGCATGGATTGCCAGGAGCGCATCTTCGGTATCATATTTTCCTGAAAGCATCGTACGAAAAGCGCGTTTATCGAGGTCTTTTTCCAAAGCATCGGTTTCGCTTTCCAACTCCCCCATAAAGCTTTCGTCATCCATTTCAGCCAATTCCAGCAGATCCTTGAGTTGCTTCTGAAAAGCTTTCCATGAATCACTTTCATCCTGCAAAGCCGTGACGGTTTTCATCACCTGCCGCGCATGGTTTGAGTCATTCCAAAACTCGGGTGCTTCAACTTCCTTTTGTAATTCTTTTAACTTCGCTTCCTTTGAAACTAAGTCAAAGACGCTCCATAAGCTGTAGGCTCAGTTCTTCTGCTGCTTTTAAACGTCCCATAATCTCGTGCATATTGATCTCCGTTAAAATGCCGCCAAAATGCCTTCAATAAAGGCATCGGGGTCAAATATTGTCAAATCTTCTACTTTTTCGCCCAAGCCCGCGTAAAGGATGGGCAAGCCTAATTCATTGCGAATGGCAAAGACCATGCCCCCGCGTGCGGACGAATCTAATTTGGTCAAAATCACACCTGTCACACCAACGGCTTCTTTGAAGGCGCGTGCCTGTTGCAGCGCATTTTGCCCCGTTGTTGTGTCCATTACCAGCCAGACGGCATGGGGCGCATCGGGATGGGCTTTGCCAACCACGCGTTCCACTTTTTTCAATTCTTCCATCAGATTGAAGCGTGTATGCAGGCGACCAGCCGTGTCGATCAGGGCGATATCTATGCCGCGCGCAATGCCAGCCTGGACGGTGTTATACGCTACCGCGCCGGGATCGCTCTCCGGTGGACCTGCTATGACATCTACATCAATTCTCTCGCCCCAAACTTCTAACTGTTCTACAGCGGCTGCCCGAAATGTATCGGCAGCCCCGAAGATCACCTTTTTGCCTTCAGCAATAAAACGCGCACCCAGTTTCGCAGCGGAAGTGGTCTTTCCAGAGCCGTTTACGCCCACAAGCAGGATCACGCTAGGGGGAGAATCTGCAAAAGAGACTTCTTGCTGTTCACCGAGGCGTGAGCGGAGTTCTGTGCGGAGTGCAGATTTAAGTTCATCGGAGCGTAGCAAGCCCATCTCACGGACGTGTCCCTGCAAGGCTTCGATGACATCGCTGGTCGTCTCGATGCCCAAATCCGCCTGGATAAGGAGAGCTTCCAGATCATCCCAGATTTCTACGCTAATTTCTGTGGCGCCAAGCAGGCTGGCTACACGTCCAAAGGCTGATTTGCTAGTCTTGGCGAGGCCATTCCGCCAGCGTGAAAATGTGTCGGTCATAACGGGCGATTATAACATAACGATTTATGTTATACTGCTTCCATCCTTTAAGGTTAGAGGTTTTTTATGGCAAACTCGGTCTCAAATGTGAACGTTACCTGGCAAGAAGACAACATTTTCTTGGGCGAAAATGAAGCTGGTGGCAAAGCCTATTTAGGCGGAGACCACATACGCCCAATGCAGATGATCTTGGTTTCTCTAGCAAGTTGCAGCGGCGTGGACGTAGTTGGTATTTTGAAGAAAAAACGCGTCAACTTCAGTGATGTAGAGATCAAGGTAAGCGGCAAACGTGCGGATACACACCCCAAGGTCTATACAGATATTCACGTTACTTATTTTATCTGGGGGGAAGATATTGAAAAGAAAGATGTGGAGCAAGCCATTGCCCTTTCGGAAGATAAATACTGCTCAGTCAGTGCCATGCTGAAATCAACGGTTAGAATTCACTCGAGTTATCGTATTCTTTCCCCTGGAGAATCTGTAGAATAAGATTGGAGCTTTTATGTTTGATGAACCTATTCACGTCACTGATGCCGCTTTTGAAAAAACGGTTCTAGAATCTGAATTACCCGTTGTGGTTGATTTCTGGGCACCCTGGTGTGCGCCTTGCCGCATGGTTGCCCCTATTTTAGATAAATTAGCAAAAGAATTTGAAGGCAAAGTTCTTATCGCTAAAGTAAATACCGATGAAGACCCACAGTGGGCACAGAAATATGATGTTCAGGGCATACCGACCATGCTTTTTGTTGCCAACGGGAAAGTTGTTCACCGCCAGGTTGGTGCATTACCTGAAGGTATGTTGCGCGATACTGTTAAACAATTTTTAGATGTTTCCCAGTAAATTTCTCACTTGGTAAGGGAGGCTGCCATGAAAAAAACAATCCTTATCGGAGCTATTCTTCTCTTAACTTTGAGTGCATGTGTACCTGATTTTCTGAATACAAGCTCTCAAGAGGCTCCTGTAGCAGAAGTTGACACTGCCGCGACAGTGGATGCTGCCGCCAGCACACAAGCTGTGCAAACTTTTGCAGCGCTCGCCACTCCCACGCTAGAAACACTCGTGGAAGAGCCAACTGCTACCGTTACCGAAGAATCTACCCCAACTGAAACCGCTACTGCCACTCTTACCGAAACACCTGATGGCACACCCGGAACAGAAACACCCGAAGGCACCCTGCCTGCTGAAAGTGCGACAGCAACCCTTGAAGGAACACTCACCCCCACTGAAACCAGCACCCCGGCAGCAACGGCAACAAGTGTTTACCCTTCGCCCACATCGCCGATCAGTATCAACCTTCCTCCCATTGATGAAGTACCGCGTTATACGATCAGTGTATCCAACAACACCAAGGGTTCTGCGTATATTTCCTTACACGGCTCAACCGAAGGCGGCTACAAGCCTATTATCGAATATGATATTCCAGGTCGATCAAAAGTAAAAATCTCCGTTCCCGAAGGTTTTTATACTGTAATCGTCTATGTCGGTGCAGATCCAATGGTCGACTATGTCGGTGTTCATAAGAACAATGCTGTCTCGATCGCAATTAATATAGATAAGATAAAAATCACTAAATAAATATCAGGAGTACCAGAAATATTATGAAAAATACTATATTCATCCTTACCACGCTTGCTCTTCTTCTAAGTGCGTGTGGAGGAACACCTGCCGCTGAAGCCCCTCCCCAACTAACCGGCGACGATATTCAAGCAACCGCTATCTCAATGGCGTGGACAATGGCAGCACAAACGCAAACAGCAATGCCCACACAAACATTCACCCCCCTGCCTCCAACGGCAACTTTTACCCCTGCGTTCACCCCAACGCCTATCTTTACCCCAACGCCTCTTTTTACTGCAACCCCCGTCCCAACAGCGACCAAAGCAGGAGGCATCAGCATCTGTAACTGGTCAGGAGCTGCAACCAAATTACTTTTCGTGAACGACACCAAAGCCACAGCAGGTCCGATATCCCTATATCTAACCCCAGGTTCCAATGGCATAGGCTATGGAGATTGCTTTATTCTCGTTCCCGGGTTGGAAAAGAATCAAAGCGCATCTGTATCTGCCCCACAGCAAGGCTATTACTACGTTTTCGCGTATATGACAAGCAAAGATCGTAAATGGAGCGTAGAAGGCGGCTTTGGCACCAACAACCCTGACAAACACGAAATTCATCTCACCGACAGCGGCATTAAGGTTCTCAACCCATAATTCCCTTCCTTATAGCACAAAAAGAGCCTCCCAACTTGAACTGGGAGGCTCTTTTATTTTTTTAAAGCTTAAGCTTATCAATCTTAGCCAAACAATCCACCAAGAGCATCAGCTGCCGCGCCAAGTCCGCCTTTGCCTTCGAGTAGAGCGTCAATTTGAGCACCTACCGCGGGCGGCATTTTCTCTTTGACGAAATCGAGTACCAACTCAACAGCAACTTCAGCTTGTTTTTCATCCAAGCCCGTTTTCTCTGCAACCATAGCAATTAATTCTTCCATTTTTTTCTCCTTTTGAAAAGTGAATAACAATACCTGAATTTAACCTTATTACCATAAAAACCACAAGACTTGTGCGACGACCAATCCTAGCAATGTACCTGCTACTGCTTCAAGAGGCGTGTGCCCAAGCACCTCGCGTAGTTTTTTCTCGGCTTCAAAATCACCAGCGAGCAGCTCGCCGATCAACATATTGATTTTCTCAGCATGAAAGCCAGCCTGACGGCGAATACCAGTTGCATCATAGATAACGATCATTGTGATTGAAAAAACAACCGCAAAAACCGGTGAATCAAAACCAATGAACAAACCTGCACCATAGGTTGCACCAACCATCAGGGCAGAATGCGAACTAGGCATCCCACCGGAACTGAGTAAAAGTGCCCAGTTAATTTTTTTTGTGCGCACATACTCCATAGGTACTTTTATGATCTGCGCTAAACCCCAAGCGATCACGGAGCTCAAAAAAACGGGGTTCTGAAAAACACCTAAAGGGCTATTCATGCTAGCCCTCAATCTCATCATCTGAAAGCTGTCTAACTTTCAATTCAGCTTCTTCGAGTAAAAGAGCGCAGCGTTTGCTTAAACCCTGTCCACGCTCAAAAAGCGACATAGATTCTTCAAGGGTTTGTTGTTCATTTTCAAGGGTTGCTACAATCGCTTCCAATTCCGCAAAAGCTTCTTCGTAGCTCAACTTTTCAATTTTTTTCTCAGTCATAATCACTCCACTACACAGTTTTCACGTCAAAACTTCCGTCTTTGACGCGGATATTCAGCTCGTCATTTTCCTGCACATCACCGATTTTTGCAATGACCGCATGGTCATCTTTACGGGTGACGATGGCGTAGCCACGCGCCAAAATTCCTTCGGGATTAAGTGCATCGAGACGGCGATTCAATCCTTTTAGTTTTGTCCGCATCAAATCTTGACGATGGGCTTGCCCGGCATTTAGACGCTGAATCTGCCCATCGAGGGTTTGCTGATCTCGCTGGATGCGCCGTAAGGGAGATGCGTATCCCAGTTGTTGGCGGATGTCATCTAAATTAATGAAGGCTCTATCTAATACAGCGCCAATTCGAGTTTTTAACTGATCAGCGTAATAACTGGCAGCACCGCTTAATTCTGTTACGGTAATGGGCGTTGCCAACTCTGCCGCAGCAGTGGGGGTTGCCGCACGCAGATCGGATGCAAAATCGGTTAGGGTGAAGTCGGTTTCGTGTCCAACTCCCGAGATGACGGGGATGGGAGATGCTGCTACAGCGCGCACGACACGCTCGTCGTTGAATGCCCACAAGTCTTCGATGGAGCCTCCGCCGCGTCCAAGCAGGAGTACGTCGAGGTCAGGGGCGATGCGGAGCAGTGCATCCATCGCAGCGACAATTTTGGGTGGCGCGGCATCCCCTTGCACCATCGTCGGCGCGAGAATAACTTCCGCAAGCGGCATTCGGCGTTGCAAGGTATTGAGCATATCACGCAAGGCCGCGCCTGTTGCGGAGGTGATGATGCCGATCTTTTTGGGCAAATTCGGAATGGGCCGTTTCGCATCGGGATCAAAAAGCCCTTCGGCTTCGAGCAAGGCTTTCAGACGCAAAAATTCCTGATAAAGTGCACCCTCCCCAACGGGACGGATCTCATCGGCATAAAGTTGATATTGTCCGCTGACATCGTATATGCTGATATAACCGTGGGCTTCGACTTCCATGCCGTCACGCAGATCAAGATTCAGGCGAGCAGCACTGCTGCGCCACATGACACTGCGCACTGCTGCACCGCTATCTTTGAGCGTGAAGTAGATATGCCCGGAACGCGGGTGCGAAAGGTTCGAGATTTCACCTTTCACCCAAACATCGCGCAGTATTTCATCAGATTCGAATAGCTCGCGTAAGTAAGCGGTTAGGCTGGTGACTGTCCAACGTGGGGAAGAAAAGAGGGAGGGTTGTTTCATCGCAAATGAGGATACTTGAAGTTAAGCGAGTTTGCAAGTTT
Source organism: Anaerolineae bacterium (assembly GCA_018648605.1). Lineage (GTDB taxonomy): Bacteria > Chloroflexota > Anaerolineae > Anaerolineales > Villigracilaceae > Desulfolinea. The sequence continues at coordinate 14,119 of JABGQU010000020.1, forward strand.
TTATTGCAAAGCTGAATATCCCAAGACTCAGCTTTCGTTTATGTATATTTAGGAAGAAAGAGCGACAGCATACAAAAAGTGTTTTCTGCTACAATTCGGTCTATTGATCCAACCTACCCCCCTTACACTGTCTATTATGAATTATCTATGGTCGCCCTGGCGTATGAAATATATCCAATCAAATAAAAAAGAAGAGGGCTGTGTCTTTTGCAATGTACAAGAGATGCCCGATAGCGAAGAGAATTTAATTGTTTTTCGTGGCATATTTTCCTATGTGATCATGAATCGCTACCCTTATACCAGCGGGCATATTCTTATCATCCCCTTTGTGCATGAGAATAATCTCGAAATTTTAGATGCAGCAACACGTGCCGAAATGATGGAGCTCGCTACTAAAACAATGACCGTTTTGCGCGGCATTTACCACCCACAAGGCTTTAATTTTGGTGCAAATATCGGCGAAGCCGCCGGCGCGGGGATCGCACCGCACGTCCACTTACATGTTCTACCACGCTGGGCTGGTGATACGAATTTTATGTCATCGCTGGGAGAGACGCGCGTTCTACCGGAAGCATTGGAAGAGACATATCGCAGAGTTTGTGAAGCGTGGCAATAATTTAACGTTAGTAAAAACGGGAGTTTTATTTAAATGAAAAGAAATTTGGGCGTCGTATTCGCTACCATCCTTATCTTAATGCTTTCGGGGTGTATTCGGCCAACAACGCAGGAAGAAATACCAACACAGATCCCCACATGGGTTGCAAAACTTCAGGTGCAAGCTGTTGTTGAAGAATTCCCCAGCCCTGTTCCCACAGCAACCGCTACGCCGGCCCCGCAGCTTGTGGGCGAGCCAATTAGCTATGGACCCAATGCAGAAGATTTCCCCGAGGGGATCAATCCGCTCACAGGGCTACCTGCATCTGACCCCGCGTTGTTGAAAGCGCCCGCCATGTTGCTCTCTATTCCCCATTTCCCGGCCAGCGCACGTCCGCAATCAGGGTTATCTTTTACGCCCTGGGTTTTCGAGTTTCTGATCGGCGAGGGCACTACACGCCTCCTTGGCGTTTTTTATGGTGAGATGCCTTTTAGCGAAAATCCCATTATTGGAGATTGTGAAGTTCGCACGGAACCTTTTGTCCATAACGGGGAGAGCCTCGGCAATTTAGTGTGGCTCGATAAAGATGGGGATGGCATCCAAAGCGCGGGTGAGCCGGGCGTGGGCGGGGTTTGCGTCAACCTTTATGATGCAAACGGAAAGATCATCCAGCAAACCAGTACTGATTCGAATGGATTTTATGGTTTTAATGTTGAAGCGGGCGCGAGTTATCAAGTCGAGTTTATGCCCCCCGCCGAGATGGATTTCTCTCCGCAAAATATCGGGGACGAGCGTTTTGATAGCGATGCCGAGCCTCTAAGTGGGATGAGTGGATTGGTCAGCATCGAGGCAGATTATTTGCTCGTGGACGCAGGACTAACACCGCCCCCGAACGTGGACCCGATCTTGCCCGATGGCAAAGTAGGCCCGATCCGGTCTGGACGTTTAATCCATATCCACATCCAGGACATCTTCCAATACAGCTGCATGATCTTCGCCGGAGCGACAGAGCAGATCTACGGCGATCTGCCCGCCTGCGCACAAGTGCATAATATGGAGACAGTGGCAGGCGCAATGCTAGAAATTGAGCGTTTCGAAACTATCTCAGAGAAAAACGCAATTAACAGAGGTAGCGGTTTTAACTATGCCAGCAATCTTTTCTCTGAAATTCCGCCTGAAGGCGGTTTCGCTGCCGAGCAACTGAATATTTTCTTTTCGTCGGTCAATCAAACAAAGTGGATATACGAAACGTTAACCAAGGATTGGGCACGCTATGTCGATAACGCCAGCAAAGAGCTGGTTTTCACTCGCGATACCGATAAGTTGACAGGGCGCGAACTCTCTTTTGAGAATGTGATCGTGCTTTTCGTAGAACACGAAGTCATTCAGCCAAGGATTGCTGATATGCACCTGGAAATCGGGCAACGCGGAAAGGGTTATCTTTTCCGTGATGGGCAATCTTATAATATTCGCTGGAGCACGCGCGCCACCGATTACGAACGCTCAACGGGCTTGCGTCGCCCGATCGCCTTTCAAGACTTAGAGGGCAACCCCATCGCCCTGCGCCCCGGGCAATCATGGATCGTGATCGCAACGCCTTACAGCAAGGTGAGTGAGCCAAGCGCCCATCAGTGGAAATTACGCGTTTATTCACCGCCAGGGTTTGGAGAATATTAGGTTAACGACTTAGATCGCAAGGCAAAAAAGCAAAGCAGATATGCAATACATCAAAATCAGATGCAACGCATATCTGCTTTTTTTATATTCGGAATGATGATATAAAAAGACATGCCGTTGAGAAAAAGTTCTTTCCTTATCATCATTTTTCTTCTTTCAAGCTGTCTACAAACAAACACGCCTGTCGTGCTTCCCACATCAACGCCTATTCCAACAAGCACCACAACAACGATCATCACGCTACCCCCTACAGCAACAATTACGCCAATCCCACAGCCGCGGCGAATGCATGCCAGCTACGGACCTGAAATGGAACAAATGCCTGCTGGCTATAATCCGCTCACAGGTCGAGCCGTGCAAGACCCCAGCCTGCTGGAGCTGCCCGCCGTACTCGTCTCGATCAGCAATATGCCCGTCACCGCCCGTCCGCAAGCAGGGCCGGGCTTCGCGCCCTGGGTTTTCGAGTATTACATCGGCGAAGCCACTACGCGCTTTTTGGGTGTTTTCTATGGAGGTTATCCGCGGCGTGTGCCCAACGTTACGGGCGGATGTGATGTGCGGGAAACGATCAGCAAGCCCAAAGGGGGATGGCTCGGCAATCGTGTTTGGCTCGATGAAAATGAAGATGGCATCCAAAATGATTGGGAGATGGGCATCGGCGGAGTTTGCGTCCATCTTTACGCTGACGACGAACTCATCGCGAGCACATCCACAAATTCAAATGGCTATTATGCTTTTGATCTCCCCGAGACAGCCGAAAATTATGTGATCCATTTCGAGAAAAACGATCCATTTGACTTCACTCATCCAGATATTGGAAATGACGATCAAGATAGTGACGCGGATACGGCAACTGGACGGACGCGCCCTTTCAAGATTGACTCTATCGATTCATCCTGGGACGCAGGCTTGCTACTGCTGGAAACACCTGTTGCCACCCCAAGCCCCGTCGTTACCGGCACGCCCCCAGCCTGGTATTTGCCCCTCGACGCGTATGTCGGCCCGATCCGCTCAGGGAGATTGACGTATGACCATGTCAATAAAATGTTTACGAATAGCTGTCTTGTTTTTGCCAGCGCAGCCGCCGATATTCTTGCTCAACTGGAGCCTTGTGAACTCGTCTTCGGCGTTGATCTCTACGACCCCAACAGCGCGACGTTGACCATCGAACATATGCGCGAACTCGCAGAAGAGAGTCTTGTGGCGCATCAGCCTGTCAATTATGCGGGCAATCTCTTTTACGCAGCACTCCCCGATCTTGAAAGTCAGCCAGCCACCAGCATCTCAGTTTTTTATCATCAATACAGCCAATCGGGCTGGAAATATGATCTGACCTCGGAATCATATTTGCGCTTCACCGACAACGCCGATGGGTCGGGTGAACTCCACCCCGCTACAGACCGTCTCACAGGCAGGCAACAAATCTTCGAGAACGTGATCGTTCTGCAAGCCACGCATGATCTTTTTCGGAGCAACCAACTGGATATTGACCTGAGCATGAGCCAGCGTGGATTTGCCTATCTCTTCCGTGATGGTCAGGTGATGAAAATTTATTGGTCTACGAATAACAGAGAGTGGGAGCAGAAAAATGGGTTTCTGCGACCGATACATTTTGAAGATGTTGATAAAAACCCTATTGCCCTGCACCCCGGCAGAACGTGGATCCATTTGATGACACCAGCATCCTATTTGGAAGAAATCAAAGAGAGTGAATGGCAAGTAAAATTTGTACAGCCCAATGATCCTCCTGTAAAATAACAGAAATATGACTTTTTGATTTCCATAAAAGGTCTATTTACAATTGCACGAAAGAATAAAATCTCTTAAACTCTGACCGTACCCTAACCAACTGGAGGAGACCCCAATGAGCAAAGAAAACGAAGTTGTCATTCTAAGTGCAGTCCGCACACCTATTGCACGTTTTCAAGGTGCATTAGCAGGCATCGAAGCGCCCAAGCTCGGCGCGGTAGCAATTAAAGCCGCTGTTAAGCGAGCGGGCATCAAAAACCCCGCCGATATTGATGAAGTTTTCATGGGCAACGTCGTCACCGCTGGCGAAGGACAAGCCCCTGCACGTCAGGCAAGCATTTTTGCAGGCTTACCTGAAAGCGTCGGTGCGACCACCGTCAATAAAGTCTGTGGATCAGGACTAAAAGCAATTATGTTTGGTGCACAAGCCATCAAAGCCGGAGATGGACAGCTCTTCGTCGGTGGCGGGATGGAATCGATGACCCGTGCCCCCTTCCTTGTCGGCGGGCGAACGGGCGAACTCCGCTATGGTCACGCTAACCTGAAAGATTCTCTTCTCCATGACGGGCTTTGGGATCCCTTCGAAGATTGGCCCATGGGCGACGCAGCAGATTTTATCGCAACCGAATATAAAGCCACCCGCGAAGCAATGGATGAATTTGCAGCAGGCAGCCAGCAAAAAGCTGTCGCTGCTATCGAAGCCGGTAAATTCAAAGATGAGATCGTCCCCGTCGAAATTCTCGGACGAAAAGGGGTGGTGACCATCTTTGACACTGACGAAGGTCCACGTGCAGGCACAACGGCTGAAGGTCTCTCAAAACTACGTCCCGTTTTCAGCAAAGATGGCAGAACTACAGCCGGAAACGCATCCACGCTAAATGATGGGGCAGCAGCCGTTGTTGTTTCCAGTCGTGCCTATGCTGAAGCTAACGATCTAAAACCACTCGCACGTATCGTCTCTTACGGTCATTCTGCCGTGCAGCCAAAACGTCTTTTTGCCGCTCCAGCGCAGGCAATGCCGAAAATCCTTGCCAAAGCTGGCTGGACTTTCGACGATGTTGATCTGATCGAACTCAACGAAGCTTTTGCCGCGCAATGTCTCGCAAACGGCTACGAACTCGCCGATCAGGGCTGGGATTGGGATAAAGTCAACGTCAATGGCGGCGGAATTGCGCTTGGGCACCCCATTGGTGCATCGGGTGCGCGCATCGTCGCCACATTGATTTATGCGCTCAAAGATCGCGGTCTTAAACGCGGCTTAGCAGCACTTTGTCTTGGCGGCGGCGAAGCCGTTGCAATGGCAATTGAACTGGAAGACTAAAATGACATCAGCAGAACGTCTCGAACAAATAGAACTCTATGGGCGTGGCTTCGATCTATTAACTGCCACTCTCGCCGAAATCCCCAAAGAAGCCTGGCAATTCAAGCCAGAGCCTGCCGAGTGGAGTGTCCACGAGATCATCATCCACATTGCAGATAGCGAAGCGAATGCAGCCATGCGTGCGCGCATGCTGGCTGTGGAACCCGGCGGATTTATCATGGGTTATGATCAGGATCTTTGGGCAAATGAACTCAACTACCACGATCACGACCCCGAAAACGCTTTGCAAGTCATCAAATATGCCCGTTTAACCACCTATAAGTGGCTCAAAACACTCCCCGAAGAAATATTCACTCACGCGGTCAAACATCCCGAATATGACGAGCCTTATACTTTCGAAATGTGGCTGGAGATTTATTCGGAACATATCCCCGGGCATATTGAGCAAATCAAAAATAATATCAAAATCTGGAGAGAGCAAAAATGACCATTAAACACATATTCATCGTTGGCGCGGGGACTATGGGAAACGGGATCGCACAAACCGTAGCCGTTTCCGGCTACACCGTCACATGCATGGACGTTGCACCTGCTGCCCTTGAAAAGGCACAAGCCGTCATCAAGAAATCTACCGATAAACTGCTCTCAAAAGGGCGTATCACCCCCGAGCAAAAAAACGCCGCCGATGCGATTAACTTTGTCAGCAATATGGACACCATCGCTAATGCCGATCTGATCATCGAAGCCGCAACAGAAAACCCCGAACTGAAATTCAAGATCTTCAAAGAGATAGATGAAAAAGCTCGCGAGGGCGTAATTTTGGCATCGAATACTTCCTCTATCAGTATTACCAAGATCGCCGCATCCACCTCCCGCCCCGATAAAGTGATCGGGATGCATTTCATGAACCCTGTCCCGCTGATGAAGTTGGTGGAAGTCATTCGTGGGATCGCGACTACTGATGAGGTAACGGAAGCCATTGTCCAGGTGTGCGAAGCGATGGGTAAAACAGCGGTCGAGGCAAATGATTCGCCGGGGTTCATTTCTAATCGTATTTTGTGCCCAATGATCAACGAAGCCGTCTTTGCCTTGCAGGAAAATGTCGGCACCCCTGAAGCGATTGATGAGGTGATGAAACTCGGCATGAACCACCCGATGGGCCCGCTCGCTCTCGCTGACCTGATCGGCTTGGATGTGGTTTTCTTCGTCATGGAAGTTCTCCAACGAGATCTAGGCGAAGATAAATATCGCCCCGCATACCTGCTCCGCAAAATGGTGGACGCAGGTTATCTCGGCAGGAAAACTGGTAGAGGCTTTTACCAGTATTAAACAGATATTTAGCAGAAAAAAGGCTTCGGGAGTTGAAATTCCTGAAGCCTTTTTTTTTCTTCCAAAATCATCGTGCCTCCAGACACCCTCCCCAAAACGCCTGATTTATGCTAAAATCCCACCCGTTCAATTGAAAAGTATATCCTGTGCGATATGCTTCTTTCCGCTCCCGGCGCACTGACGGTGTCGACCGGGGGCAATCCCAGGGAAAGGAGGTTTCCCCCCTCATGCGTAAATACGAATTAGTTTGCATTCTCCATCCTGATCTGGACGAGACCGCATTTAACGATGCCCTCGATAAAATTAAAGGTTGGGTCGGTGAATCAGAAGGTGTTGTTGACAGTGTGGATAATTGGGGTCGTCGCAAGATGGCTTATTTGATCCGCAAACAGCTCGAAGGTCAATATATCTTGCTGAATGCCAGTATGCTTCCCAGCGCAACAGCAGAATTGGAGCGCAAGTTGCGTTTCCTCGAACCTGTTATGCGTTATATGCTTGTTCTCGTCAATTAATATTATCGGGTTTTTCATAAAATAAAGGGAGTTTGTCATGAGTCGAGGCTTGAACAAAGTAATGATCATTGGTCATCTTGGTCGTGATCCAGAGATGCGCTATACCCCCTCTGGACGCCCTGTGACGACTTTTTCTGTCGCTGTAAGCCGATCCTGGAATAGCTCTGATGGCGAACGTCGCTCAGAAACTGAGTGGTTCAAAATCGTTGCCTGGGGTAATTTGGCTGAGATTTGCAAGAAATACCTCACCAAAGGACAGCAGGTTTATATCGAGGGTCGTCTCCAGATTCGACGCTGGGAAGACAAAGAAAATCAACAACGTACATCTGTTGAAGTGGTCGCCAACGAAATGACCATGCTTGGCGAACGACGCGACAAAGGTCAAAACAGCGACAACTCTTTTGAAGAAATCCCACCCGAACTAGACGAAGATGAATTTCCATTCTAAATTGTTTATAAATTTTGGAGTCAGTAATGTCACCAGCACCTAAACGTCCGTTCAAACGGCGTTCTAATTTTTACTCGCGCCCCAAAGTCTGTCAGTTTTGCACCGACAAAAACACGGTGATCGATTATAAAAACACAGATTTACTGCGCCGCCTTATCAGCGAGGATGGCAAAATCCGCCCTCGCCGCCAAACCGGCACCTGCGCCCGCCATCAGCGTTCGCTCGCCGGCGAGATCAAACGCGCCCGCCATATCGCATTATTGCCTTATACAGGCAAATATTGGGACGAGGGACGCTAAACCCACCGTAATAAAACGGGGCATGGTTTATCCCATGCCCCGTCATTTTTTTGAAGGTGAATTATGTCGAAACGCAAATTCAGAGAAAAAGAAAAAGTAGTTACTAAAAAACATGTTGCCCGAAGAGAACGTGAGAGGCAGCAATCTGTCTTGGTCCGCAATATCGCTATCGGTGTTGTTCTTGTTATCGTTCTTTTGATCGGCTATGGGTACCTCGACCAGACAGTACTCCAGGAGCAGCGTAGTGTTGCCATTGTCAATGGCGAAAAGATTTCTGTTGGTCAGTTTCAAGCTCGGGTCAGGCTCGAGCGCGATAGTCTCATCAATCAATATATCCAATATGCTCAATTAGCACAATCGTTTGGGATGGACGTGAGCGCACAAGTCCAACCGATTGAAGCCCAGCTTTCAAACCCGATGGCTGTTGGACAAAATGTGCTTGAGACAATGATCTATGAGTTAATCTATCGGCAGGAAGGACAAAAAGAAGGCATTACGATTTCGCCAGACCGTATTGAAGAGGAACTTCAGGGATTTTTGGGATATTATCCTAATGGAACACCAACCGCAGCACCAGAAACAACTGCCGCGGTTGTGGAAGTTTCAACGCTTTCGCCCGAGCAACTTGCGCTGGTTACCATTACCCCAACAGCGACTGAAGCTCCCACATCTACCCCTGCCCCAACAGCAACCCAGGCAGCGGATGTGGACCCAACTGAAGAACCTGCGCCCACTGTGATTCCCATCCCAACTTTGACTCCCACGCCCTATACCTTTGAAGGTTACCAGCAGGCTTATAACGAGACTTTGCCACTCTACACCGATTATGGTCTTAGCGAGGCTGATTTCCGCTTCTTATTTGAAGCACGTCTCTATTATCTTGAGCTTTACGATATAGTGACAGCAGATGTCTCAAGTGAAGGCGAATTTATCTGGGCACGTCATATTCTTCTCGAGGAAGCTCTTGTGGCAAATCTTGTGCAAGAGAAACTCCTTGCGGGTGAAGATTTTGGCGCACTCGCGCAAGAACTTTCCAAAGATCCCAGTGTAGCAACCAATAATGGTGACTTAGGCTGGTTCTCAACCGGTGTAATGATTCCGGCTTTTGAAGAGGCGGCTTTTGCTCTGGTAGAAGTTGGCGACATCAGCGAAATTACTCAGACTGATTTTGGTTTCCACATTATCCAATTGCTAGGGCGTGAAATGCGCCCCCTTGAGGCAACAGCTTTTCAAAACAAGAAAGATGTCGTCTTCCAGGAATGGATCGCAACCATGCGCGAAGCAAGCGACGTGGAGACTTTTGATATTTGGCAAGATTATGTCCCCACAGAGCCTGATCTGGAACAAACAATAACAGAGCTTTTCGGACAACAATAGAAAAGCACCACGCTAAACAAAAAAACGGCAGGCGAAACGCCTGCCGTTTTTTCTTTTCTTTTAACTACTCATGGGCAAATCATTTATATATTGTACAAAGTCACGTCTTTGCGAGCAAAGCGAAGCAATCCCCACACCTTTGTGGGAGATTGCCACGTCGGGCTTACCCCTTCGGGGCACGAGACGCCCTCCTCGCAATGACGGTGTATTTTCTAATATTTATTTGGTTCTTCCATCAGATATGTCTTTGCGAGGCGGTTTCATCGCCGAAGCAATCCCCAAGACAATGATGGAGACTACCGTGCGCCCAACATCTCATCACTAACTTCGTCTAGCTTCAGGCTGATGATCTGGCTGGATGAATCGCGCCCCATCGTGACGCCGTAGATCACATCCGCTGCTTGAACGGTGTTGCGATTATGCGTGATGACAATAAATTGCACGTCCTTGCTCAACTCTGTGAGCATCTCACGAAAACGCCCCACATTCGCTTCGTCAAGCATCGCGTCCACTTCGTCCATCACGCAGACAGGCGTCGGGGAAACACGCAGTAAAGCGAAGACAAGCGCTATCGCGGTCAAACTACGCTCACCACCAGAGAGTAATCCCAGGCTCTGCTCTCGGCGTCCGGGCAAACGAGCTTCGATCTCGATCCCGGTTTCGACCAAATTATCTGGATCAGTCAAGCTCAATTTCGCTGAACCACCCCCAAAGAGACGGATAAAAATTTTCGTGAATTCCAGCGCTACAACTTTAAAAGTCTTCACAAAGGCTTGCTCGGTCAACTCATCCAATTCACGGATAACCTCGCGCAGGTCGCTTTCTGCTTTACGCAGGTCAGCGATCTGTTGCTCCATGAAATCATGGCGCTTGCTTTCCTTTTCAAATTCTTCCTGCGCTTCGGGGTTTACTGGTCCCATGCGGCGCAAACGAGCGCGCTCCTGCTTCACCTGCTCGCCCAAACCCTCGGGCAATTCAGAAAGATCAGAAAGCTGCTGCACCATACCCTCAAAAGGCAAGGGCATCGGGCCTGAAACATTCTCCTCATACGAGAACATCACCAAACCAAAATCATCTTCAATTTGCTGACGCAAGCGCTCCATCGCTTCCTGGCGACGAGTCACATCCATCTGCATTTGTCCATGTTGGCGTTCTGCCGTCGTCATTTGGCGGGTGGCATCCGTTTCCTGGCTGCGGCGCTCCGCCTCTTCAGTCTCAGCTGCTTGTAATTCAACTTCAGCTGGTTTGAGTTTTTCCTGCAAAAGCGTCAGGTTTTCGTTTAACGCAGTCTCTTCAATACGCGATTTTTCTTTTTGAGCATCCAGATTTTCTAAAGCACTCGCAGTTTCTGTCTCGCGGCGTTGCAAATTTTCCTGCCCCGACTTCAAACGTGTTAGGGCTTGCTCACGTTCACGACGACGTGCTTCTGCATCGCTTAGGGCGCGCTCCGAAACAGCCACGCGCGTTTGCCAATAAGTGACCTGTGTTTGCAACTCATCCAAAGAGAGTTCAGCCAATTTTGTGGAGAAAGTGCGGATGCGTGCCTGAAGGTCTTTTTCTTGCCCTTGTACATTTTCACGCCCCTGAATAGATTCTTCTCTATCGGCTTCCGCACGGGTCAACTCTGTTTTGAGTTGCTCCCGTTGCCCAAGCTGCCACTCCGCTTGTCTGCGGGCGGATTCTGCATCCAGCGTGGCTTGTTGCTCGGCTTTGCGGGCTTCTTCGAGTTTGGTGCGGGCAGCACGAGCTGCCTCCCCCAAACGTGATTCTTCAACTTTTGCAGCATCCAGATCGGATGTTAGGCGCGTTAGCGTTTTGGCGAGTTCCGCCAAACGTTTAACGACATCCTGCAAAGCGGCTTGCAACTCGCGTCTTTGGCGAGGGCGACTCAACGTCCCCGAGCGATTCGCACCTCCAGCCAATACTAACCCATCCGCACGGAAAATCTCTCCACGCAGGGTCACAGCGCGGCTGCGTCCATCCATTCCTTTTAGCAAACGACGCGCCGCAGCGCGATCCTTCACAATCAGCGTTTGCCCCAAAAGGAGATCAACAGCTTCCTGCAAACCATCGGGCGCAGTCAGCATCTCGGAGGCGATACCAAGGCAATCGGCATCTTTGGGAGCCTTGAGCGGCTTGGATGTCGCCAGCCAGGCGAGAGGCAATAGTGCGGCACGACCGGCTTTTTCATTCTCAAGCAATTGCAATGCGGCTTCGGCGTCATCTTCGCTGGCGAGCAGAATAGCATCTATATATTCGCCCAGCGCAGCAGCGATGGCAGTCTCAATCTCAGCGGGGACATCCAACGCCGCGCTCAACGCACCACGCGATTCTTTGAGTTGTGACTTTCGAGCAGCTTCGAGCAAGAAGCGCGCACCTTCGGCATAACCTGAGAGGGACTCTTCCGCTTGCTCCAAAACCTCGAACTGGGCTTTGAGTTTGCTTTGGGAAGTCTCACGTTCAGCTTGGCTTGCGAGTAAAGAGCGGCGATCTTTTTCGAGCTTTTCTGTTTTTTCTTGTTGAGCGGTAAAGGCTTCCTCAGCGTTCTGGTGGAATTCTTCCGCTTTTTGGCGTGCTTTTTGAGCACGCTCGGCTTCTTTTTCGGTCTGAAGAGCTTTCTCTTCTACTTCGTTAAGCGTACGCTCGTTGGCATCTATTTTATCTTTTTGAGCCGCAATGCTATTTTCGAGGCTGTCAAGATGTGCCTGTAATTGCGCACGTCTTCCACCTAATCTATTTAGCTGCTGACGAGCATCTTGCAATGCTTTCTCTGCTTCAGCACGTTCAGCACGCCGACTGGAAAGCGCGCTTTGCGCTTTTTTGATCTCGGTGCGTGCTTCCTCATCTTCACCTTTCAAGCGGGCGTATTCTGTTTTAGCAGCTTCCAGGCGTTCTTGCGCAATCCGTTCTTCGTCGTGGCTCAGTTCGCGCTCGGTTAGTAAATTTTCCTGGCTGGCTTGTAATGAACGGCGACGTTCATCCAAAACTGCCAGTTCGCGGCTGATCGTTTCGCGTTTATTATGCAATTCAGATGATTCACGATGCCAGGTATTCAATTGCGCACGCAATTCCTGAATGCGCGTACGGAACGCAGTCACTTCGTTCAACTGGGCTTCATGCGAGCCGCGAACTTCGCGTAGTTTTTTATCCTGCTCGCGAAAAACCTGGCGCGCTTGTGCTAATTCTTTTTGAGCGAGATTCCAATGGTAACCATACCAATCACGCAGCAAAACTTGTAAATCTTCTTGTACCTGAGCATGTTCCTTTGCGCGCTTTGCCTGACGCCCCAAACGACGGATAAGCGGAGAAAGCTCGGTCATCACATCCAGCACACGTTCGAGATTACGCCCGGTCTTCTCGAGGCGACGCAGTGCATCTTCACGCCGACCGCGATAAAGACCGATCCCAGCAGCTTCTTCAAAGAGACGCCGGCGGTCGTCCGCCTTTAGAGCAAGCGAGGCATCCACAAGTCCTTGCCCGAGAATGGTATATGTGCGCTCACTAAGACCCGATTGGGAGAGGAGCTCGTTCACATCCTTCAATCGGACGCGTTGTCCGTTAAGCAGATACTCGTTTCCACTATCTCGATAAGCACGCCGCGCTAGGGCAACCTCAGCAAAATCGACGGGCAGCCAATTATCGGCATTATCAAAAGTGATCGTAGCAGTTGCCATGCCGGCGCGAGAGCGTTGCTCGGAACCAGCGAAGATCATATCTTCGGTCTTTTTCGCACGCAGCAGGCTATAGGATTGTTCACCCAGAACCCAACGTAACGCATCCGCAATATTCGATTTACCAGAACCATTTGGTCCGACGATAGCGGTGATCCCTTCGGCGAATTCAAATGACGTCTTTTCAGCGAAGGTTTTATATCCTTGAAGGTCGAGCGCTTTTAATCGTAGAGGCATTATTTATCTCAATATCACAAGTAATCAGTACAAATTTGGCGGGAGCTAGAGCAATCCCAGCATTTCAAGCGTATTTTTCGCAGCAAGTTGGGTGGCAACACTTTTACTTTGTCCGCTGCCCCTGCCATAGGCTTTCCCATCAATATGGGCTTCGATCTCGAAAATCTTGGCATGGTCGGGTCCCGTTTCAGAAACAGTAACATAGTGTGGCACCCCCATTCTTTGGGATTGAGTCCACTCCTGCAAACGGCTTTTGAAATCATTGAGTGTTCCGCCGTCCAGAATATGATCGTCAATGGCATTCAGCAAAGGGGTAAAAAACTCATTGACTGCTTCAAAGCCAGCTTTCATATAGATTGCGCCGATCAGGGCTTCAAAGGTTCCGCAGAGCAATGCTGGGCGGTTATATCCGCCTGTGCGCTGCTCGCCTCTTCCCAGACGCATGGCGCGCCCGAGATCAATCTGACGGGCAAAAGCTGCCAATTGTTCTGTCCGCACCAAAGCGGAGCGTGCGCGTGTCAATTCGCCTTCACGCATCTCAGGGCGACTCTCAAACAACCACGCTCCGACGATAAAATCGAGCACGGCATCGCCTAAAAATTCGAGACGCTCGTTATCGTCCAGCACATCGGTGTTTTCGTTGAGATAGGATGTATGAGTTAACGCACGGGTGAGCAGATAGGGGTCATCGAGAAAAGGCAACGAAAGCCGTTGCGCCAATTCGAGCGGGGACTCGATTTCCCTGCGCCCTTTGGATTGAGCCATAAAAAACCTCCCGGAACTCAGGGAGCGCCAACTACCCAAACGGGTCAGTAGCTCGCGTTCCATTAGTTCCTTTATCAAATTTAGTTCACCGATTTTATCCTGAATTGCAATAGCTGACCAGCCCCCTTCACTCCCACCCCTCTCCAACAAACGGGCGAGGAGAGCATTTTTCCACAAAAAACAAAAAGCCAGTAAAATGGGGAGCAAATCTCAACCGGAGGCATTACATGGACTCATCTACTCGTTTTTTACATGCAACAGAAATGGGGGTCGGCGCATGGGCATGGGGCGACCGCATTATCTGGAATTATGGGGGCAGCTACTCAGATGAAGATGTACGCGGTGCCTTCGACATCTCGCTAGAAAAAGGCATCCGACTGATCGACACTGCCGAAGTTTATGGGCGTGGTCGCTCAGAGCAACTGATCGGCGAATTTCTCAAAGAAACCGATGTGCCCGTCTTACTTGCTACAAAATTTATGCCTTACCCTTGGCGCATTTTTCGCAGTAGCTTGCTACGCTCGCTGCGCAGCAGCCTCGCACGCCTCGATCTTGATAGCGTAGACCTATACCAAATCCACTGGCCTATCCCGCTCGTGTCCATCGAAACCTGGATGAACGAACTCGCCACAGCTGTAAAAGAAGGGCTAACGCGTACTGTCGGCGTTTCCAATTACGATCAAAGCCAAATGCTGCAAGCCTATTCCGCCCTCGCACGGCACGAAATCCCTTTGGCATCCAATCAAGTGGAATATCATCTCCTTGATCGACGTGTGGAAAAGAATGGGTTACTCGCCCGCTGCCAAGAATTGGATGTTAGATTAATTGCGTATTCGCCCTTGGCGATGGGCTTGCTGACCGGTAAATATAGCGTCGATTCGCCCCCACCCGGGATGCGCGGACGCCGTTATGGACGCATTCTCCCAAAACTCCCCGCCCTGCTCAAGGTGATGACGCAGATCGGACAAGATCAGGGCGGCAAATCGAATGCCCAGGTTGCGCTCAATTGGCTCATCTGCAAAGGGACGATGCCGATCCCTGGCGCGAAGAACGCCAAACAAGCCGAGGCAAACGCCGGCGCACTTGGCTGGCGGCTGACGGAAGGTCAGGTCGCGGCATTAGACGAGGCCAGTGAAGAATTTTTGAAGGAATAACCTCTGAATTATGTCACTGCGAGGAGCATCTTTTCGCGACGCGGCAGTCTCCTCATTATCTTGGAGACTGCTTCGCAAAAGAAGCTCGCAGAGACGTGAGCAGAAAGGAAATAAATAATGAAAATCCAAAATATTGAAGGTGCTCCCGCAGCCATAGGCCCCTATGCACATGCTATCCAGAGTGGAAATCTAGTCTTCTGCTCCGGGCAAACCCCCATTAACCCTGAAACGATGCAACTTGTCGGTACCACGATCGAAGAGCAAACTGAACGCGTTCTGCAAAATCTGAACATTGTTCTAAGTGGACTTGGGCTTTCCCTCCAAAACATCGTGAAAACCACCGTTTTTCTCAAAAGTATGGACGATTTTCAGGGCATGAACGGGGTTTATGCCAGAATCTTTGAGGGACATACACCTTCACGTTCGACGATAGCCATTCGCCAAAATCCGCTGGATGCGCTGGTCGAGATCGAGTGTATTGCTGAAATTTCGACGTAAAAATCTTCATCAAAAAGGATCGACCATAAAAACTTATAATTCGGTTCTTTTTCTAAAATTCAATTACCCAAAATTTGTCTTTGCGAACCCCGAATGCTTTTTCGGGGTGAAGCAATCTCCCGCAAAGTAGATGAGACTGCTTCGTCGCAAAAGCACGCTCCTCGCAGAGAATAGCCCGAAAAAGGAGTTGCCATGCAATTGATGTCTTTTGACCTGGAAATATCCAAAATATTGCCTGAATTTTCCGGCAATTTATTTAATCATGCACCGCTAGGAATTAGCTGCGCGGCAGTCGCCCACGATCAAGTCCGATTTTGGCAAGGCGTGCCGCATTTATCGAAGGAAGAAAGCCAGACTCTGGTGAAGGATTTGATGGCGTTTGCCGCTGATGGCAATACCTTCGTAACCTGGAACGGATGTGGTTTCGACTTTAGACTTTTGGCGCAAGAAAGCGGCATGTTTGAAGAATGTGGCGAAATGGCATTAAATCACGTCGATTTGATGCTTCTGGTCACTTTTGCAAAAGGCTGGTTTCTGGGATTGGACAAAGCCTTGCAAGGTGCAAATATAGCTGGGAAAGTTCACGAAGTTGAGCTTGCCAATGGAGAGATACTTTCTGAAATGAACGGTGGGCTTGCACCTGAACTATGGGCAAAGGGAGAACATAATGCTGTTCTAACCTATCTGCGTGGCGATGTTGAGCAAACATTGGCGTTGGCAAAGGTAATTCAGGAAACCAAAAGTATCCACTGGACCAGCGGGCGCGGAAAGCCGCAATCGGTTTCTGTGCCACGTTTGATGACGGTGCGAGAATGTTTTGATATTCGTGAACCAGACGTATCCTGGATGGACAATCCGCCCATGCGAGAAGATTTTGTAAAATGGATCCCTGATTGGGAGAAAAAAGCGAAGGGTTGGCTTTTTTGAATATATTAGTAAATAGAATAGATTTTATTGAGGGTGAGTAAGTATGATAATGGAAAATGCTCTCCCAAGAATACGCGAAACAAGCAAAAATTGAATGGGATACTTCGAAAGCCTGCGCCCATAAATTTGATTGTCCATGAAATGCTTTTATATTCGTAAACCAGATGTGCCCTGGGTGTCAAAACCACCGATTGAGAAGGTGTTGTGTATTAGGTTCCTGATTGAAAGAAGAGGGTTTAAAAACTGATCGCTTTTCGGGAGACTCTAAAACAAGAGTAACTATTTCAAACTTTATACAAAACAGGCTCTTTGTTCCAGTTTAATATATAATCGGGTTATGAAAATAGAGATTAGCACTAAGCGGGAACTCATTACTGCTATCTTCGCAACAACCCTTGCCAGTATTATTTTTTCAAATATCCTTGTCTGTATTTTTGAGACAAGTTTTTCTCCGCCGCTATTAGCAACTGATATAGCTGGGACAACACTAATATCAGGGACTGCCTCCTTTCTAGCAGCCTCGATTATTTTCTATCAAAATTTCCTTATCACTAAAACAAAAACGAATCTGGAAAATATAAATCGAAGGCTGTTGTGACCTGCCCCCCGAAAACTGGTCCAACAAGAATGTTAGTATTGGACCGTTCA
>JABGQU010000177.1 GCA_018648605.1 Anaerolineae bacterium
TCAATTTGGGTTGGTCTTTTTCATCTACCCCAAATTATTGAGATGATACCCAAAAACCATAAAAACATTTTTTTTGACATTAGCAGCCTCCAGCTGATCTGCTGGAAATCCACATTTACAGAATTTGCTAGATATTATGGAGCTGGGGCGGCGTCGGCAGTAGCCGTGAGGTCAGCATCAGAGATAGTTGTCGCCGTTGCAGGGATTGTTGTTGAAGTAACAGAAATACCACTGCCAACGATGATGATCAAATACACTTCATCGCCAAAATATGTTCCGCTTGCAGTGGACATTCTCCAGTTACCACGAATAGTACCTGCTGTGCTCGGTGCGATCATCGCAACAGACAGGTCTATTTCTGCACCCGGGTTGACCGGCTTATCTAGCACGAAAGCGGAACTACCCATTGCATCACCGCCGACAAAGTTGAATTTAAAACCCGCTTCCCAGATGCAAGTCCCATTATTTTTAACTCGCCATGTTTTAGTGAAAGTTTGTCCAGGCTTCATAGGGGTGTTATCAGGAATATTCACATCAGTAACGTAAGCCATACTATTACACGATGTAGTAATTGGCAGAACCCCAGGAGCAAAAGGCGTGCCGGGTGTATTCGTCATCATAGGCGTAATTGTCGCTGTTGGTGATGGGGTAAGCGTCGGCGTGGATGTATTGGTCGGCATAGCGATTGCTGTCTCCGTCAAGCCGGATGCAAATGTCCCCACAGCCAAAGTTTGCACTTCCTCAACACTGAGAGTCGGCGTTGCATCAGCGTCACTGGGGCCACACGCGCCGAGTAGAAAGCTACCCATTAACACCACTGTAGCAAAAGTATAAAGATATTTTGTTTTTTTCATTTTTTAGTATCCTTTTAAATTTCCGCGAGAAAGCAACTGAATTAATTCATGTGCAGGAACTTCTCGTTGGTCATGCCGACGAAGGGGCAGGTCTGTATTGATCGTATAACGATTTTGCCTACCTACTTTTCGTTTGGTAATATACCCGGCTGCCTCAAGATCATTGATAATGCGAATGACCGTTCTTTCTGTAATACCTAAAGTTATTGCAATTTCTCGTGCTGTTAAATTCTCTTCGCGATTCAACAAGGTCAACACAACAGCGTGGTTTGTAACAAAAGTCCATTTATTTTCAGTCATCACTTTTAGTAATCCTAACCTGATTTATAATACATGACATTTATTTCATGTATTATAAGACATTTTCACCCCTGTGTCAAGAGTATTTGAGCAAGTCTTTAACTCAAAAAAGATCTTTATTAGATCATCTACTGATCGGTTTCGCAGAGGAGTATCACGCTCATTGGCAAGAAATCAAACCCTACTCTATCTATGGGTTTATCTAATCTCCCTTAAACTTTCTTGCCTTCCTCCATTATTTTCACTATAGTAATATATCCCAGATAAAAACATATATGGAGGGCAGGGTTTATGTCACATACCAGCTTAAAATCCGGCTACACCGAATTAGTTGATCGTTTAAATTATTTCCCGCAAGGCGCACCCCCATCTGAAACACTCAATGAAATTCTGAAGATACTCTTTAGCGAACGCGAGGCCGCTTTAGTATCCTTGCTGCCGATCAGACCCTTCGATATCAAAAAAGCCAGCCGCGTCTGGAAAATGGATCTGCTCGAAACCCAAAAAGTATTGGACGAACTCGCCAGTCGCGCTATTCTCGTGGATATTCAAGCAAATGGCTCAACGACCTACGTCCTCCCGCCACTCAAACAAGCCATGGCAACCGAGCAATTCAAATCACGTTATATTGAGACTCTAATTACGAAATTTGGATACAGCTAAAATAGCTTTTAAAAAGAGATGGCTCTTTAAATCACAGGCGACTTCCCTCCTCTTCCTTATGCGGCTCCACCCGAAAGACCTTAAACCCCCACTGCACAGCAGGACCGATAAGGAGCGCAAAAACTGCCGTTCCAATACCAGCCGGGCCGCCCAATAGCCAGCCAACGAAGATGACGGTCAATTCGATAGCTGTCCGCGCAACGCGCACACTGACGCCAAAAACACGGTTGATCGCAAGCATCATGCTATCGCGCGGACCTGCGCCTGCATCCACGCCAATATAGATCGCGCTGGCGTTGCCCATCAAAAAGACTGAGCCGAGCAGCATCGCAAATTGCATAGGCAGATTTCCTTCCGCATTGGGAATGAAACGCGAAAAAAGATCGAGCCAGGGGCCAATGCTGAGAATATTCCCCAACGTGCCCCAGCCCACTTTTTCACGCATCAACAGGGCGGCAACGAGAACCACAAATCCCGTAATCATCGTCATCCTGCCAACCGAGATCTCAAATATCTTCGATAGTGCCACATCCAGCACTGCCCAAGCGCCTGTCCCCAGATTACCCTTAATCATCAAGGAGATCGAAAGCCCGTAAAGCGCAAATCCGATTTGGATGCGCAAAAAGTCTAACGGAAAGGTTTTCCAGCGAATTGGTTTTAACATAAGGGTTCCTTATGATTCTCCCCCTCGATACGGGGAGAATTAGAGATGAGAGAGAAACCCCACCTAACCTCCCCCGTAAACGGGAGATGAACAAATTAGGTGTGAAAAGGGCTTTGTCCGATACCAGGGCTAAACCGTAGCCAGCCAAAAATAGCGCGGGTTGCTGCCCAGCCGGTTACGACGATCCAAACCCAGAGCAAGGCATTGGATGAAGATGGGTTAACGATCTGGACGCCGGTTACGCCGACCAATGTAGCAGCGATCATTGCGTTGCGCAGGAAGCGGTAATCGCCCGTGCCCCAATGCGCTCCATCTGTGAGAAACGCGACTGCGTTAATCGGCTGGCTGAGGGCAGAAACAGCCCAGGCGGGGATGAAAATTCCAACTGCTGTTGCCGGGACGAGGATATCTATAACGAGGCCACGCCCAAACCACATCAGCGTACCGAGGACGAGCCCCGTCCATAAACTCAACTTTGCGCCCACCCAAACGACTTTTTTCGCCCAGCTGAATGCATCCCGCCCTACAAAATAACCCACTAAAGACTGAACCGTGGTGGCGTAGGCATCCAAGGCGAGGGAGGTGAAGAGGAAAACCTGACGAATGGCCTGATGCGCTGCACCCGCATCTGCGCCGATGCGCGTGGCGGCGCGTGTGGTGAAAGCGAGAAAAAAGGTCAGTAAGCCTGTGCGAACGAAAAGATCGCCACCTACGCTAAGGAGGCGTTTAACATCTGCAAAGGTGAAAGTGAAAGATAGCCCCAGTTTCGCAGCAATGACCGCGATACCCGCTAATGCACCCAGCCATTGGCTGATAGTGCTCGCCAATGCTGACCCAGCCACGCCCATTGCAGGGAAGGGGCCATTGCCAAAAATCATCATCCAATCGAGCAGAATGTTGAGGGCGTTCACACCGAGCGCGATCCAGAGCGGGGTGCGCATATCTTGAAGGCCACGCAAAACGCCAAAGGAAACGAGCATGAGCAAAACAGCGGGGGCCCCATAGGTGCGTATTTGCATATAGCTGACGGCGTTTGCCTGTACATCACCTGATGCGCCCATGAGACTTGCAAGCCAATCTGCATTGGGCAGGATCAGCAAGATCAGCAGCAGCCCAAAGCCAACCGCCATGGTTAGCGCAAGGCTGGCAATGCCGCCGGCTTCTTCGGGTTTCCCTTTCCCATCCGCTTGCGCCACTTCGGTCTGCGCGCCAATGCTGAGAAAATTAAATATCCAGAATAGGCTAGAGAGGGCTGTCGTACCGACGCCAAGCGCGGCAAGGGCGACTGACCCCAAGGAGGCAATGAAGGCCGTATCGATGAGCGCGGTTAGCGGCTCGGCTGTCATTGAAAGAAGAACAGGGAAGGATAGAAGCAGTAGTGTGCGGTTTGGATTAATAGTAAAAGGGTGATTGATTTTTTTCATAAGACTCTATAAAAGATGGAAAGGCAAGGCATAAAGATAAACCCCAAAGGTCTTCTTGACAAGACCTTTGGGGTTTCAAAAGTGACTAAGCCTAAGCTTACGAAGCAGGCGGCAACGGGTCGTTATCTACAGGGGGGTCAAAAGGTTCGGCGTTGATGATATTATCTTCGGGTTTCTTGCGCAAAGTGAAAAAAGCAACAGCGGCGGGGATAAGGATAAGAATGAGCGCAACGCAAAGCATTGCAAAGCCAGATGCCGATGGCATTACACCACTATCACTAATCCCATTGACTTCTGTTGTGTAAGGCATAACGCCTGCGGCAGCGACAGCGCCAAATATACAAAGACATAATCCAGGCAACCCGCAAAGCAAGGTTGCTGCAATCGTCGCGATCAGACCTGTTGTTTTCTTATCCATTCTTATTCTCCTCTATATAAAAGATAATGAGTATCTGTACAAGTATATAAAATCTGCTTGTGAGATGCAAGGTGCATTATGATCACTAAATGTCTTTAGAAAAAAAATATCTTTCACACTAAAGCAAACAGGGGGAAATAAATGTAGGGCAATCGCATCTAATTATTGCGCCTGTAAGACTTTGAGCAAATAATCGTTAT
>JABGQU010000021.1 GCA_018648605.1 Anaerolineae bacterium
ACTCAGGCAAGAGAAGATCAGCAACGCCGCGGAAAATTGGGGCGAGAGAGCGCGGCACAACTGGCGACGGCTGTTACCCTCTATGAAGGTGATTTTTTAGCTGGCTTCTACATTAGGGGTGCAACCGAATTTGAAGCCTGGATGATGCTGGAGCAGGAACGCCTGCGTCAAATATTACTGGATGCGCTATCAAACTTAATCACCTTTCATCAGCAGCGTGAGCAGTTTGAGGAAGGCATCCGCTATGCCAGACAATTGCTGGCTGTGGATCCACTGCAAGAGTCTGTCCACCGCCAGTTGATGATACTGTACACGCTCGACAATCAGCGCACCGCCGCTCTGGCGCAATATGAGCAATGTGTCCAAATACTGGAGGCAGAACTAGGCATCCAGCCAGATGAGGAAACTACTGCGCTGTACGAACAAATCAAAACGGATCGAGGCGTAACCTCCACTTGGGAACGCGTGCCCCGGCTTTCCCTTAGCCCCCAACATAATCTCCCTGCACCCACAACCAAGTTCATTGACCGCGAAAAAGAGCTGGCTCAAATTGACCATTGGCTGGTACAGCCCGATGGTCGGCTACTCACCATTCTTGGTTCCGGCGGGATGGGCAAAACACGGCTGGCACAAGAATCAGCCCGCACCCATCTGGGCGAATTTGCCGATGGCGCGTGGTTCGTTTCCCTTGTACCACATACCGATCTCGGCGGCGTGGTCACAGCCATTGCCGAAGCCACCAACTTCACCTTTTCCGGGAGAGTAAAACCAATAACCCAACTCCTCACCTATCTGAAAGCAAAAGAAATGCTCTTGGTGCTAGACAATATGGAGCATCTGATCACGCCCCCACTGCTCACCCTCATCATCCAACTCACCGAACAAGCCCCCGACCTGCGCCTGATCGCCACTTCCCGCACGCGGCTTAACTTGCACACTGAAACGATCTTGGAATTGCAGGGGCTGCCGTACCTGGAAACCAGTGAGCAGAATCCGGTAGACGGATTGAATACCACTAACCGAATACTGATTACCGAATCTCCCGCTGCCCAACTTTTCACCAACCGCGTCCAGCGCATCCAGGCAGGTTTTAGTCCGGAGGAACAGGAAACAGATGTGGCTCAACTCTGTCAACTGGTTGGCGGGCTGCCGCTGGCATTAGAACTTGCCGCCACCTGGACACGCATCCTTTCTGTCGCTGAAATCGTCATCGAAATCCGACGCGGCCTCGATACGCTGACCACCACCCTGCACGACCTCCCGCAGCGCCACCGCAGCATTCACACCGTCATCGAAACTTCCTGGCAAATGCTCTCTTCCGATGAACAAACGCTGCTTAGAAAACTATCAATTTTCCGCAATGGTTTTACACGAGAAGCAGCACAAGAGGTTACCAATGCCACCCTACCCCAACTTATGTCGCTGGTGGACCACTCCTTTCTGCGCCTCGATGCTGACCAACGTTTCCGCCGCCATCCGTTGCTGCTCAAATTTGCCCAAGAGCAATTAGCCGCCCATCCTGAGGAACAAACTCAGGTAGAAGTCGACCACGCCCACTTTTTTTCTGCCTTCGTGCAGACTTATGAGCATGCTTTACTAACATCAGATGCACCCGAAGCGATAAAGGCTATTGGTGCTGATTTGGAAAACAGTCGCACCGCCTGGAAATGGGCATTAGAGCACAATAATCTCAATTTAGTACATCAAATTGTTCCCGCCTGGTACATTTATTTTATTAACACCACTCAAGTTACGCTTGGTTTTGCTCTGTTTGAAGCAGGTGTGGATAAATTTGCAGACATTGCAATTAACAACGAAAAAATTATTTGGCTACACTGCGCTTTTGGCTGTTTTGCATCTCTAACAAGCGACACTGAGACAGCAGCCAAAACGTTGGTCAAATGCGTTGACGCTGCACGCCAGCTACAGAAAAAATACCTGACCGCATTCGCTTTGAGTCGGCTTGGCGTAAACAGCGAACATCAGGGGAAGAAAAAAGAATCGCAACATTACCTTAAAGAAGCACTGCAACTGGCTGAAGAGCTAGACAATCCATATTTTCTGACAAGTAGCCTCTTAAGTCTTGCCATTATTGAGTGGGAAATAGGCGAACTCAATTCGGCTGAGCAACGCACAACCCGCAGCATGAAGCTGGCTGATGAGTTTAATTACAAGATATTTGCTTCCGAATCACGCTACTGGCTTGGGCAATTTGCCTACTCAAAGAAAGATTATCAACGCGCCATCAACCATCTTGAAGAATCCCATCAGATGGCTAGAATAATCAATAACGGGCAAGGTAACAGTGTCGGAGTACACTTGCTGGGTGCCACATGGGGCGCACTTGGCGACCATCAACGCGCGTTAGTAATGAAGCGACAAGCCATTCAAATGGAGGCTGACACGGGGGACGTTTGGCATAAAGCAATCTATAAGTTCTCGATTGCCAATACGCTTATTGAACTTGGACGCTTTGGTGATGCAGAAAATGAAGCACGCCATGGGGTGCAGTTAACTGGAGCTGGGATGCCGCTGCCAACACTTAGCAATTTGGCAACATTAGGGCGCGTAGCAGCACAGCGCGGAAAGCTGGCTGAGGCCGTGTCGCTGCTCACCTTTTCCCTCAGCCATCCTGCCATGGCAGATCTTTTGGCTATCGGATTTCAAGACATTTTGGATGGTCTACAAGCAGAAATGCGACCTTCAGTGTTTGAAGATGCACAGAAAAGGGCGGCTGAGTGGACATTAGATGGTGTGGTTCGACAAACCACCAGATAAAATAGATAGCTTACTTATTGCCTACCTGCGAGATAGAACCTGTTTAGCAAGAATATTTACTATCGCCCTGTAAAATGACAACTATCCGACTCAAAACGTTGATCTTTGGAATCGGAGGCAAAATGATCGATGAGTTGTATTCGATAACAACGACTACGAAGCTTCACTGATTGGGTGCTGTTCAAAATCGACCTGAATTGGCTAGAAATGGAATAAGGAGAATGCTATGAGAATTCTGGGATTGGCAATATTTTGGCTGGTGATATTTATCGCTACTTTTGTGGTACCCCGTTTTATTGAAGCCACTGGCAGTGGTTTCACCCGTGGGACGAATCGTTTGCCCGTGCTTTTTGGCTTATATTGTTTCGGTTTTATTTTGGCACTGTTTACCGCCGGATTAACTTATAACAGTCGGGCAAAAATTACCAAATGGATGCTGGTAATCGGATTCACGCCTATAACCATAGATATATTATTAATCCTATTGCTGATGTTATTTTATATAGGCACTATCATCAGTGGTATGGTGAACAGGCAGATATACTAATTCCTCGTCTTTTAAAAGATGGGGAGTATTTTTATTTATGAAACGATCTGCATGAGCTTATGATTGAGTTTTGAAGTTGACACGTGCGATTACAGATTTAGCATGGGATTAGAATGTCCCGCCCACGCATTTGGCGAAGGTGTTGAAGTATTGAAACAAGGGAAAAGAAAAAACAAATAACATCAAAAAGCATTTCTGCTCTTGATGTTATAATTTTTTCACTATGTTAAATATAAAAAGCATCAGGGGAAGATTAGGATTACTTTTTCTGGCTTTTGTATTATTGGTCAGTTTCTCTGTCGGTGCGACTTATTGGGGCATAGCAACGCAAAGGCAGGATGCGTTAATTATTAATTTGGCAGGACGCCAGCGTATGCTCACTCAGAAAATGACCTGGCTGGCTTTAGCCCAACCCGAAAACCCCGAACTGTCCACGTCGATTGAACTTTTTGCTCAAAGCTTACAGGCTCTTCAATATGGTGGGGAAACCACTGATTCCTCAGGGAATATTGTTCTCTTGCCACCTGCCCCCGACTCTGATCTAAATGTTCAATTAAATGAAGTAACACAAACCTGGAAAGAATTTCGTAGCTATCTCGAACCAGTAGACACATCAACTCTTCCTGTCATAGCTCCTCTCATCCTCGATCAACTGGATGCCGTTGTAACAGCCTTTGAAGCACGAGCAGAAGCAAAACACCTCCGATTGGAATTGATTCAAGTCGGATTTTGGATAGCAGCAATAGCCCTACTGGTCTGGGGATTTATTGATACTCGCCAAATGATTGTCAAACCTTTATCTGATTTAAGCACGGCTGCGCAAAGAATAGGTGAAGGAAATCTTGATTGGTCTCTTCCTCTGATGGCAAATGATGAATTAGGCGAGTTATCGCAAACCTTTGATATTATGCGGAAAGAGCTGGCTCAATCTCGAAAAAAACTAGAAACTCAGGTCAGACAACGAACCCGAGAACTTGCTACTGCTTTTGAATTTAGTCAGGAAATTGTAGCCCAAAGAGATTTAGATGAACTCATGAGTTCTGTAGTAGAACGCGCCCGATTGCTCATGCAAGCAGAATCCGCTGCTCTTTGTGTCTTGTCCCCAAACGAAGATATTTTAGAACTAGCATCATATAGCGGAGATGTGGACATTGAACTTGGCACAAAAAAATCAGTTCAACAAGGACTTGCTCAGAAAGTAATTAATACAGATCAGGCAGCCCTCAGCGAAACCCATTGTACTAACTGCAAATTTCTACTTGCAAATAATCCGGGGCATTGCGTAGCAACTTCTCTTCGAGCAGGAGAGCATATACTCGGTGCGATGTGTGTGGTGCAGTCAGGCCAGAAAAATACTGAAGAATCGAAATTCTTTGATGAGGATGGGCAACGCGGCCTCAATCTCTTGGCAAACTCTGCTGCCGTCGCCATCGCCAATACTCGCCTTGCAAAAGCCGAGCGGCAAAAAGCAAAGCAAGCTGCCGCTTTTGCTGAACGAGAAGAATTAGCCGCTAATTTGCACGATAACTTAGCCCAGATACTAAGTTTTACGCGGATCAAATTAGAGAGATTGGATGAAGTTCTTATTGATAAGCAAAGTACCGAAGAGCGTGTTACGTTAAAAGAAATAGAAAAAGCGATTGAAACAGCATACCAACAAGTGCGGGATGCGCTAGCGGGCCTCCTCGAACCACATTCAACGGGGGACGATTTTGCAAAAAAACTTGCTGCCAGTGTGGATAGCTTCTCATCTACCTATGCTTTTCCCGTTAAACTGGAAATAACAGACTCTTCCGCCCTGGCACTACCCCTCGCGACACAGACTCAAGTTATCCATGTCGTGGGTGAAGCACTTTCCAATGTTCAACGACATTCACGCGCCGAAGAAGCTTGGGTGCGAGTGAATCGTGTCAGTGGGCATGCTCACTTTATAATTGAAGATAAAGGGAAAGGATTCGACACGCAAAGCCCGCAAGAAGGCAATCATTTTGGGTTACAAATTATGCAGACAAGAGTTGAAAGGTCAGGAGGCGAGTTTTCTCTTTCATCGCAACCCGGAAAAGGGACAGAAATTTCTGCAAAATTCCCCATAAAAAAATCTCGGAAGAATGGCAACCAAAATCCTGGAGAAAAATCGTGACCATTGCTCGTATTCTACTGGCTGACGATCATGAGTTGTTTCGTGATGGGTTGGCAGGGCTTATTAATGCCCAACCAGACCTTGAGGTTATAGCAGAAGCAGGGGATGGCTTAGAAGCACTTAAATTAGCCCGTGATCTAAAACCAGACCTGATCGTGATGGACATTAATATGCCTATATGCGATGGGTTGGAGGCTACCCGTCTGATTTGCACCGAGTTACCAGGGTTACGGATTGTCATTCTCACAGTTCATGATGAAGACGAGAAGTTATTTGCAGCAATTAAAGCTGGAGCAATAGGCTATTTGCTGAAAAGCACCAATAAAACAAAATTTCTAGGTGGTATCCGAATGGCTTTGGCAGGAGAGGCGGCTATATCTTCAAAAATGGCGACTCGCGTACTTGACGAGTTTTCCCGAATGATGAATCAATCTGTTGCAATAACTTCGAATAAAGATGTTCCTGATCTCACTCTTCGAGAGCGTGATGTCTTGCAACATATTGCAACGGGTTCTTCTGACAAGGAAATTGCGGCGGAGTTGTCTATTAGCCTCTACACGGTGAAAAGCCATGTGCGTAATATCTTGGGGAAATTACATGCGGCAAATCGGCGGGAGGCGGCGCGCCTTGCATCTCGGCATGGGTTGTTGGATGATTAGGATGGTGCTGAAAGTAGATATTGCTCTTTCACTATCCTAATACTTGCCGGTTAGCGATATTTGTTTTTCACGAAGCATTGACTGTTAAGGGGAGGCAAACCCAAAATACGCACGGCGCAGTCTTTTGTCTACAATAAAGAACTAGTTCTTTATTAAAAGAGCGATGATAAACATCGCTCTTTTTTAGTTCCTGTTTTTATGTTCGACGGATAGACGCTATCTTTCTAGTTCGTTATGCTTGCCTGATGGAGCTGCGCAATGTTTTTGTTATTGGTAATTCGTTATTTGCTGAAACTTTAATTCAGTCATTGGGGGATAGTGAAAGTGTGGTTGTAGTTGGTACAGCTCCCACCCCTGAAAAGGCATTGCCCAAACTGAAAGAGAAACTGCCAGATGCGGTTATCGTAGCTGTAGCCGATGAAAGTGTGGTCGTGGATTTCACACCTATTCTAGTTGCTATCCCCGACCTTGCAATTTTTCGTGCTGATCTAAACACCAATCAAGTACAAGTGATTACAAACCAGTCTATTGATGCCCGAATATCTGATCTACTCATTGCAATTGCAGATTTACCAAGGCGGAGCGTGGCTGATGATGGAGAAATTTCTAAAGAAAAAGATGACCAATAATGGAGGCGTATCCTATGAAAATTAGGCATAAGATCTGGAATTCGTTTGGTGGAAGGTCTTTTGTGATTTTGTTGTTATGCGTGTTTTTTTTGTTGCTGGGAGGCTGCCAGACATCTGCGGAACCTGCGTCACAAGCTTCTAGTGCAGGACAAGACCTTTTTGAGACCAATTGTGTGTCTTGCCACACCATTGGCGCTGGCGTTCTCGTTGGGCCTGATCTGGAAAGCGTGCTTGAGAGACGCGATAGAGAGTGGCTGGCAGAATTTATAAGAATACCTGACCAAATTATTCTCTCTGGAGACCCAATTGTCTTGAAGATGTTGGATGAATTCAACAATGTCGAAATGCCTAATTTGGCACTGACAGAGGCAGATGTTGAGGCTCTTCTGGTTTTTCTTGAGAGCTCAGGTAATGTAGAGCTGGTTGCTGAGGCTCCTCTTCCACCAGGAGATATTTATCGAGGTGAGGCAATTTTCTCTGGTGGGAATGTACTTGAAGAAGGCGGAACTCCTTGTGTTGCTTGCCATACCGTAGGCAATATTGGTTTTTTGGGTGGCGGGGTTTTAGGGCCTGACCTCACCAAGGTTTATACCCGCTTTGGAGAGGCTGGATTAGTTGGTGCAATTAAAAATATAGTCTTTCCTACCATGCGCGGGATTTATGCCGAGAAAGAATTAACAGACCAAGAAGTAGCTGATTTATTGGCGTATTTCGCTACTGTTGATAGAGAAGGCGAAGAAGGTACTGCGAGTGGTGCCTCACTCATTTTCTGGGGTGTTGGATTGCTGGGGGCTGCCGCACTCTTTGGTTTTATGTTGCTTTTCTGGTCACAACAAAAAGAAACCTTATCTGATCGCTTGAGAAAAGATGCAGGGATTATTTCAAGGAGACGCTCATGAAAAACTGGTCTAAAAAGAAAATTTCACCGACTGAACGTAAATGGGAAGAGTTTTATCGAAACCGCCATCAGCATGATAAGCGAGTACGTACGACGCATGGCGTAAATTGTACGGGTAGTTGTTCGTGGGAAGTATTTGTTAAAGATGGCATAGTCACCTGGGAAATGCAGGCTACTGATTACCCACAATTAGAAGAAGGCTTGCCCCCCTATGAGCCGCGTGGCTGTCAGCGGGGCATCAGTTATTCCTGGTACCTATATAGCCCTATTCGAGTCAAATATCCTTATGCGCGTGGTGTCTTGGTAGATCTTTGGCGTAAAGCAAAATCTATTTATGGAGACCCTGTTAAGGCGTGGGCTGCCATTATGGAAGATAAAGAAGCTCGCAAAAGTTATCAACAAGCACGTGGCAAAGGTGGATTCAGACGCATTTCCTGGGAAGAATCTCAGGAAATTATTGCGGCGTCTATGATCTACACCACAAAGAAATATGGTCCTGACCGAATAGCCGGATTTTCTCCGATCCCGGCTATGTCACAAATCAGTTATGCTGCTGGAAGTCGCTTCATGAGCTTGATGGGTGGTGTGATCATGAGTTTCTATGATTGGTATTGCGACCTTCCCCCAGCCAGCCCTGAGATTTGGGGTGAACAGACCGATGTTCATGAATCCGCAGATTGGTTCAATTCACGCTTTGTAGCTGTGGTTGGTTCAAATCTGAATATGACCCGTACACCTGATACCCACTTCATCTCAGAAGTGCGTCATGCTGGCGGAAAACTAACAGTTTTTGCCCCCGATTTCTCGCAAGTTGCGAAATATGCTGATTATTGGATCCCCGTCCATGCCGGGCAGGATACCGCTTTCTGGATGGCGGTCAACCATGTGATTCTGACCGAATTCTATGTTCAGAAACAAGTGCCTTATTTCGTTGATTATCTCAAGCAATATACCGATATGCCCTTCTTGATTGAAATCAACAAAAACAGACCGGGCAAATATATACGAGCCAATCGTGTCAGCGAATATAAAGATACTGAGCACGGTGACTGGAAACTGCTTATCTGGGATGAAAAGTCTAAGCGCGCACGCATGCCCAAAGGCACGATCGGTTTTCGCTGGGGAGAAAAGGAACAGGGTAAATGGAATCTGGAGCCAAAAGATGGCGTAACGGATGAAGAAATCGCCCCTGAATTGAGTTTTGCTGATACCCACGATGAAGTTGTCGAACTTGAATTTGACGATTTCTCCTCCGGGACGACAAACGCGCGCGGTGTTCCCGTACGTTATATCGAAACCGAAGATGGACGCGTTGCCGTAACGACCGTGTTTGATCTTGTGATGGCGCAATTTGGCGTTGACCGTGGCTTTAGCGGTGCTTACCCAGAAAACTATGATGATGCCGAAGGCGTTTATACCCCAGCTTGGCAAGAAAAATACACTGGTATCCATCAGGATACTTGTATCCGCTATGCGCGTGAGTGGGCTACAAATGGTGAAATGACCAATGGCAAGAATATGGTCATCATTGGTGCTGGTGCAAATCATTGGTATCACAATAACCTGCTATACCGCTCATCTATTGTTGCCTTGATGTTGACAGGGAGCGTGGGTGTGAACGGCGGTGGCTTGGCTCACTATGTAGGGCAAGAGAAACTCGTCAACGTAGGTTCCTGGGCATCAATCGCCTTTGCAACCGATTGGGGAATGGCACCTCGGCACCAAAATACGCCTTCCTTCCATTATGTGCATAGCGATCAGTGGCGTTATGAGCGTGGCTATACCGCCTATGATGAGTTGCCCAATAAACCTGCAAAGGATCACACGATAGATCACCAGATTCGCGCGGTACGGCGAGGATGGTTACCTTTCTTCCCGCAATTCAAACGCAACTCAATTGATGTCGTGATAGATGCTATGGAGAATGGTGCTAAAACCGACGCAGAGGTTGTGGATTATGTTGTAGATCAATTCAAAGAAAAGAAGATTCGCTTAGCCGTTGAAGATCCCGACGCCCCTGAAAGCTGGCCCCGTGTTTGGGTGATTTGGCGAGGTAATGCCATCGGAACCAGCGCGAAAGGGCATGAGTTTTTCATGAAGCACTATCTGGGAACACATAGTACCGCTATTGCCACAGAACAGGCTTTAGGAAACACCAATGAAGTTCACTACAAAGACGCCCCTGAAGGCAAAATGGATTTGGTGGTAGACCTCAACTTCCGTATGGATACATCTGCTCTTTATTCTGATATTGTCTTGCCTGCTGCTTCCTGGTACGAAAAAGACGATCTCAACACAACTGATATGCACACTTTTATCAACCCTATGCAAGCTGCTGTAAAACCTGCTTGGGAAGCGAAGAGTGATTGGGATATTTTCAAAACCCTATCCCGCAAAGTGAGCGAATTATCTGAAGAACACATTCCTGAACCTATCAAGGATGTAGTTATGCTACCGCTCAAACACGATACGCCCGATGAAATCGCTCAACCCCAAGTAGTGGATTGGCAAAAAGGCGATGTTGAGCCTATCCCCGGAAAAACCATGCCCCATTTCAAGGTGGTTGAAAGGGATTACACAAAAATAGGCGAACGTTTTGTCAGCTTGGGCAAAGGTGTAGAGAAAAATGGTGTTGCCGCACACGGGATTCGTATTGAAGTAGCTGA
Organism: Anaerolineae bacterium; assembly: GCA_018648605.1. Lineage (GTDB taxonomy): Bacteria > Chloroflexota > Anaerolineae > Anaerolineales > Villigracilaceae > Desulfolinea. Next base: position 10,318 of record JABGQU010000021.1, read on the forward strand.
TGAATATGACTATCTTAAACGCCAGCAACCTAGAACTTTTGATAAAGACAAGCCGATAAAAGGAGAAGTTTTCCCCTCCCTGGAATATGGACGACAAGTCTGTGAGACTATTCTGCGCTTAGACCCAGCCTCCAATGGAGAGTTAGCTCATCGCGCTTTTGTGGCAGAAGAAAAGAAAACGGGACTCTCCCTCACCGATTTGGCAGAAGGTACACGCTCAACCCGCATCTCCTTCTCAGATATTATTGCTCAACCACGCCGAGTGCTAACAACCCCAACTTGGTCTGGATTGATTAATAAAGGTCGTGCCTATTCGCCATTTACCCTCAATGTTGAACGCATGGTTCCCTGGCGCACACTGACAGGACGACAACATTTCTATCTTGACCACGAAGGCTATCTGGATTGGGGCGAACATCTCCCTGTCTATAAACCACGTCCTGACCACACCATGCTTGATGAAACTGAACGCAGTATGGCAGAAGCGCAAGGCAAGATGCTCAACTACATCACCCCGCACGGTAAGTGGAGCATCCACTCAACCTATTCTGATAATCATCGCATGATGACACTCTCTCGAGGCAATTATCCTGTTTGGTTAAACACCAAAGATGCTGCTGAAATGGGAATCAAAGATAATGATTGGGTCGAACTCTTCAACGATAACGGCGTTTTCGTACAGCGAGCCATTGTCTCTGCTCGCATCCCCAGCGGGACGGTTTTTGTCTATCACGCCACCGAGCGTACGATAGGTATTCCTAAATCGAAATTGCGCGGAAATAAACGAGCCGGCATGAATAACTCTATGACCCGCGCTCGTCTCAAACCTGTGCTGATGTCTGGTGGTTATGCCCAGTTCTCCTATTCCTTCAATTATTGGGGACCCACTGGCGTAAACCGAGACACATTTGTCTTTGTACGAAGGATTGATAAGCCAGATTTTTAGGAAATATAGCAGACACTCGGTTTTTGCTTCAAAAACGGACAGACAGAAAAAAACCGAGTGTCTTGTAGACATTTTTTGGATAAAGTGCTGCGCGACGAACGCGACCCAAACTTGGGTGCTGAAAATCAACATTTTCTTGGCGTAAACATATTTTTGCTCACGCCGAGCACCCAGCTCGGGTCTCGGCACTCAAGCCTAAAATACGAGCGTCGCGGTCAATCGTCAAATTAGTAATAGAAAAGCACGGCAAACTTCGGAAGTCTATCCCCTCAATATAGAGAGGATATTTTCAGCAAAATAAAGGAGCCACTTATGGATGTACGAACACACATGAGTATGATTTTCCATCTTGATAAATGTATCGGTTGTCACACCTGTTCGGTAGCCTGTAAAAACTTATGGACAGACCGCAAAGGTGCCGAATATATGTGGTGGAATAACGTAGAAACCCGCCCTGGAACGGGATTTCCTACCCAATGGGAGAATCAAGAACACTTCCGTGGGGGTTGGGAGAGAAAGAAGGGCAAACTCGATCTGAAGCTACATACTCGCCTCGAGGGGATCTTTAAATTATTTTATAACCCCAGTCTCCCCGGTTTAAGAGATTATTACGAACCCTTCACTTTCGACTATCAGAATCTATTCAACTCCCCGAAAAAAGATGTTCAGCCGATTGCTGAACCCATCTCCATGATTACGGGAGACCCCATTGATATTGAAACGGGTCCAAATTGGGATGATGATCTTGGTGGGTCGAATATCTACGCTAAAAATGATGTAAATCTCGAATCACTCCCTCAAGAAGTTCGTGAGCAAATGAACGAACTGGAGCGATTAGTTTTCAATTACCTGCCGCGTATTTGTAATCACTGTCTGAATCCAGCCTGTGTTGCGGCTTGCCCATCTGGCGCAATTTATAAACGCGATGAAGATGGCGTTGTTTTGGTAAATGAAAATGATTGTAGAGCTTGGCGTATGTGCGTTGCTGCCTGCCCCTACAAAAAAGTTTATTACAACTGGAATACGGGTAAATCTGAGAAGTGTATTCTCTGCTTCCCCCGTATGGAAACGGGACAAGCTCCCGCCTGCGCCCATTCTTGTGTTGGACGCATCCGTTATATGGGCGTATTGCTCTATGATGCAGACCAGATTCCACATGCCGCCAATGTGCCAGACGATGAATTGATTTCCGCTCATCGAGAAATGATCCTCGATCCATTTGATCCCAAAGTAATTGCCGCAGCCAAAGAAAATGGCATCGGCGACGATTGGATCGAATCAGCGCAAAACTCCCCTGCTTATAAATTTGTCAAAGAATGGGAAATCGCACTCCCGCTGCATCCTGAATTCCGCACGATGGTGATGATGTATTACATCCCGCCCTTGTCACCAGTTGTCAGTGTGACGGAAAAGAGTCTCTTCCGCCTTGACCTGATGCAAGAAGATTACGATTTTGAGCTGTTTGATCGTCTTGATGCTGCTCGTCTCCCAATCAAATATCTGGCGAATTTGTTTTCTGCAGGTGATGAAGGCACTATTCGAACTGTGCTACGCAAACTTTTGGCAGTCCGCATTTATATGCGCCGCAAGACCGTTCGCGGCAAAGTGGATAGCGTCTCTCGTAAAACGCTGGCAGAAGCAGGTCTCACCGAGGAGCAGGCAATCACTATGTATAAGATGACAACCTTGCCCACAATGGAAGAACGCTTTGTCTTCCCCAATTATCACCGTGAGATGAGCATCGAGGCAATGTTGGATCCGCTAACGCATAAAGGCGAAGTTGGTCTGGGTTATATTCAACAGCCTAAGAGGGGGGAATAATGGACACTCTCCTATTAATGGCTGAGGCCTTACGTTACCCATATCCTAATCAAGTTGATGCTCTCCATAAAAAAGTTTCCAAGCGGAATGGTCAGCTTGGAAATGACACCTTTGCTAATTTTTTGAAAAAAATTCACGCACTTTCTCTCAGTGAACAAGAAGAGCTCTTTACCCGTACCCTGGATCTCAGCCCTTTGGCAGCTCCTTATGTTGGCTACCAAATTTGGGGAGAAAGTTATAAGCGCGGCGAATTTATGGCAGAACTTAGTCATGAAATGAAAAAGCATCAAATTGATCTTGATGGCGAACTTCCCGACCATTTGCGCCCCATTTTGCAATACATCAGCATTTCATCTTCGCCCTTGCCAGAATTAATTGAAGTGCTTGAAAAAGCAATTAAAGCAATGCGCGACTCCCTGAAAAAGACAGAGAAAGACAACCCTTATTTGCTTCTCTTTGATGCAATTAGGACAGAATCCAAGTCTTTACAGGTTGTTGAGTAGTCACGAGCAAATCAAGAACTTTCGGAGAACAAATTATGGACTGGAACCAGTTTTTCTTTGTAGTTTTTCCCTATATTTCATTCACCCTATTCGTAGTGGTGACAATTTACCGTTTGGTTTACCGACCATTTACCCAATCAAGCCTCTCATCGCAGTTGCTTGAGCGCAAGCGCTTATATTGGGGATCAATTCCCTTTCATCACGGGATTACCTGGATACTACTTTTCCATCTACTGGCATTGGTATTCCCCAAAGCCATCTTATTTCTGAACGCAGTTCCCCTGCGCTTATACCTGTTGGAACTCAGCGGTTTTGCGCTCGGATTATGGGCTCTGGTAGGAGTAGTTATCCTAATTTGGAGACGTATAACAACACCTTATATCAAGGCTGTTACAACCACAATGGATATCGTAGTCCTCCTGCTAACACTCGTTTCTATGATTACGGGCGTACTTACTGCTTCTCTCTATCGCTTTGGGTCAGTCTGGTTTACAGGCGTATTCACCCCGTATTTATGGTCGGTACTGCTCTTTCAACCTCGCCCCGAATTGGTGACCCCTCTTCCTTGGCTCATCCAATTACACCTCGTCAATAATTTTATCATCCTCGCAGTATTCCCCTTCTCACGTTTGGTCCACATCCTTGCTTTACCCTTGGATTATTTGATTCGTCCGTGGCAACTTGTAATTGGGATGCGAGATCGGAAAACCGTCAAATAAAACAGGATTGACCGCATCGCTCGCAAATATAGGCTTGCTCCCGTTTAATGAACAGGAGCTTCTGCGACAAACAGCTTCCGATAATCAATTTAGAGGAAAACCATGTCAGAAAAACGCACATCTTACAGAGTTTTAGCTCTCAATACCATCGCATTTACCATCTGCTTTGCAGCGTGGATGTTGAATGGTGTGCTTGTAACCTTTCTCGTAGACAATCGTATCTTCGAATGGAACACCGCCCAGATGGGTATGCTCATTGGTATCCCCGTCTTGACAGGGTCGCTCATGCGTCTGCCTTTGGGTGTACTAACCGACAAATTCGGCGGGCGTCCCGTTTACACCCTGCTGATGCTCTTCAGTGCCATTCCCATGTTCATGCTCGGACAGGCCAACTCCTATAGCGAATATATGCTTTACAGCCTGGGCTTCGGCATGACAGGGACATCCTTTGCGGTGGGTATCGCATTCAGCTCTGTCTGGTTCTCAAAAGAAAAACAGGGAACAGCCTTGGGTATTTTCGGCGCTGGCAACGCTGGTGCAGCGTTGACCACATTGGGAGCACCAAGTCTTCTCCGTTGGTTGACCAATAATGGCGAAGATCTTGATAATTGGCGCAAACTTCCCGCTTATTATGCAGCAGCATTGGTAATTATGGCGGTCGTTTTCTACATATTCACAACGAATCGTAAAGCTACAAATGGTCAACGCACCATCATCCAGATGTTATCCCCGCTTAAAGAAGTTCGTGTTTGGCGTTTTGGACTTTACTACTTCCTGGTCTTTGGCGGATTTGTCGCTTTAGCACAATGGCTCGTTCCCTACTATGTCAACGTCTATGCAATGAGCATTGTGACAGCAGGTTTACTTACTTCGATATTCTCTCTCCCCTCTGGTGTTATCCGTGCATTGGGCGGTGTTTTATCAGATAGATTTGGTGCACGTGCCGTGATGTATTGGGTCTTTGGAATTATTGCAGTATGTAGCTTCTTCTTATTCTTTCCAAAAATGGAAATCGAATCTCCCGGCAGTGGTTTGATGGCAAAACGTTCAGGAACTGTTACTGCCGTTACCTACACCGAAATCCAGGTCGATGATGTAACCTACTCCCTGATTCCGAAAGTAGAAATTGAATACGCAGATGGCGCTTTGATTTTGTTGCCCAAGATCAATACTTGGCAGGAAGCGATCGTAGAAGTTGGCGACCAAATTGCCAAGAAAGACTTATTAGCCAGAGGGGTTACGCATATCTATTTCCAGGCCAATGTTTGGATTTTCACCTTTCTTGTCTTCATCATTGGTATTGCGATGGGAATTGGTAAAGCTGGTGTGTATAAATTTATTCCCGAATATTTCCCCTCGGAGGTTGGGGTTGTGGGGGGGATTGTGGGCGTGGTCGGTGGCTTGGGTGGATTCATTTCCCCGATCATCTTTGGGCGTTTGCTGAAATCCGTTGGGTTATGGACAACAACCTGGATATTTTTCTTTTTCATTACAATGGCTTGTTTAATTTGGATGGCTTTTGTTGTGCGGAAAATCTCAAAAAAGGATAGACGTATTGAAGTAGGAGAACCCTAAATAACCTAATGGACAGAATATTTAGAAGCTATACAAGGGGATGGCTTTGTCCAAACTTTATTTGGTTTATCCATAAAACCTGAGATGTCTTCGCGCAGTACCCCAGCCCATTAAACGAAAGCAAGCCTAATATCAGGCGCGAATCGCAGTTATCCATCCATAAGAAGAAGATCAGATAGAAATCTATAATTAGTCTTGAAATAAGGAGAGAGTATGTCAAGTTATATTGAAAAGTGGGAGGTTGAAGATGAAGGTTTTTGGGAATCGACAGGAAAAAAGATTGCTAATCGTAATCTCTGGATTTCCATTCCCAGCTTATTAGTTGCTTTTGCGGTTTGGCTGTGCTGGAGCGTTGTGACTGTCCAAATGAAAAATCTGGGCTTTCCCTTTGATACGGTGCAATTATTCACTTTATCTGCAATTGCTGGCTTGGCGGGCGCTACGTTGCGTATCCCCAACTCCTTCCTGATTGCGATTGCAGGTGGTCGGAATGTGATTGCGCTAACAACTGCCTTGCTCATCGCCCCCGCTTTGGGCTTGGGATTTGCCCTACAAGATATCAACACGCCCTTTACGACTTTTGCTATTTTGGCTGCCTTTTCTGGCTTGGGTGGTGGGAACTTTTCTTCATCGATGTCTAATATCAATTTCTTCTTCCCAAAACGGATGCAGGGAATGTCTTTGGGTTTGAATGCTGGACTTGGCAATATTGGCGTAAGTGTGATGCAAATCCTGATTCCCTTTGTTGTAACCTTTGGTCTCTTCGGCGCGTTGGGTGGTGAAGGATTATCTGTTAATGGCGGGGTGTCTTATATCCAAAACGCTGGCTTTGTATGGGTTCCTATCTTGGTTGTTCTTGTTTTTGCTGCGTGGATTGGGATGAATAATCTCTCAACGGCTACGCCCAATCTTGGCTCAACCTCGTCAGCTTTGTTGAAAACCCTGGGTCTGATCAGTGCCGGGGGCGTAGGTGCTGCGATTGGTCTCTATCTTTTGCTTGGTTTAGAACTTAGTATGTGGATTGTTTTACCCGTGACCATTCTAGCCACTGTCTTGATAATGAGAGCGCTCCCGGGTGAAATTAAATCTAATCTTGACATTCAGTTTGCGATTTTCAAAAATAAGCATAACTGGATTATGACTTATTTGTACACAATGACTTTCGGCTCTTTCATTGGGTACTCTGCCGCTTTCCCGTTGCTCATTCGTGTCGTTTTTGGCGAGCTACCCGGCGGCAGCATTAACCCCAATGCCCCCAATCCCTTTGCCTATGCTTGGCTTGGTCCTTTGGTTGGTTCTCTCGCTCGCCCCATCGGAGGCTGGATTTCTGATAAAGTCGGTGGCGCAAAAATTACTCAATGGGATACGGTTGTAATGATCTTATCTGCGCTAGGCGTTGCTTATTACGTCAAGCAAGCCAGTGCATCCAGCCAACCCGAGCAATTTTTTACCCCCTTCCTGATTCTGTTCCTGATCTTATTTATCACCACAGGAATTGGTAATGGCTCCACTTTCAGAATGGTACCAATCATCTTCAAACCCTCAGAAGCGGGTCCTGTTCTAGGTTGGACGGCAGCGGTTGCAGCCTATGGTGCTTTTATCATTCCTCGAGTGTTCGGCCAACAAGTCAATGCAGGAACGCCGGAATATGCTTTATATGGTTTTGCAATCTATTATTTTACTTGTCTTATTCTTAATTGGTATTACTATGCACGTAAGGGTGCAGAAATTGAGTGTTAATAACTATGAAAATAACAGACGCTTTTTTAGGTGAACATGCCGTATTCTATGCTCAGTTTGATCATATGGAGCAGTTCATTCCAATGGCTACCTCTGTAGAGCAGGTAAAAACTCAAGGAGAAATGCTAAAATCCGCCTTAGCAAGTCACGCTTATTTGGAAGAAGAATTGCTATTCAAGAATCTGGAATTACATATCGGTCCTATGGGGCCACTGGCTGTCATGCGCTCCGAGCACGATCAGATCGAGCGATCTCTGGAGAATTTGCCCGGCACACAAGATTTAGCTCAAGCTCAGACATTACTGCTAAGAGTTATTGAGATTGCTCGCAACCATTTTGCCAAAGAAGAACAGATTCTCTATCCTCTTGCTCGCAAGACTCTGACGCCCGAAATGCTATCTGACCTTGGAACTCAATGGGCAAAACAGCGTTCGGTCAGATTATAGTAAATGATTGATATATGACATCAGAAGAACATTATCCAAAAGAGGAACCCCCATGGACTCCCTCAAATATTATTTAGCTGTATCTGTGTATCGCCATAAATCTCTATGCCCTCGGCAGGTGTTAGGAGTGCGGATTGGTTTGGCAGGTGCTGAAGCATTAGGAGTGACTGTGCCTCGCGATGATAAACGATTACTTGTCATCGTGGAAACGGATGGTTGCTTTGTCTCTGGGGTGGAGGCTGTTACAGGCTGTGCGGTTAGTCACCGCACGCTGCGGGTGGAAGATTATGGAAAAGTAGCGGCCACCTTTGTAGATGTTGACAGCGGTCGAGCTATGCGAGTAGCTACTCGGCAAGATATTCGTCAACATGCACGAGATTACGCTCCTGAAGAAAAGCGCCGATATTATGCGATGCTAAAGGGCTATCAAGCAATGCCAACACAAGAATTACTATCCGTTAAAGAAGTGGTATTAACAACACCCATTGAAACAATAGTCAGCCGCGCAGGTGTGCGTGTCAACTGTGATTCTTGTGGTGAAGAGATTATCAATGAGCGCGAAGTCACCCATGATGATCGCGTTTTATGCCGAGCCTGTGCAAATCCAACCTATTACCAAACTGTATCGTCTAGAGATCTTCTTGCTGAGTTGTCGCTCTCCGATGCGTTAGTAACGATAGAAAAACAACTGGGTTCTGTTGACATTTCATTGTAGCCATATCAATGTAACCGTAAAGCTCAAAAAGCCCAGATAACGCCTATCAAGTTTGTCAAAGCGAGAAAAGATGTGCCGATAATGCTTGATCTTGCCAATGAAGCACTCCACCAAATGACGTTCTTTGTAGAGATGTTTATAATATTCTCTGCTCACTTTCCCGTTTTGACGAGGCGAAATGACGGCTTCTACCTTCAATTCAGCAATTCTTAGGAGAAAATCTTCTGCATCATATGAACGGTCTGCGATCACACGCTTAAAATCATACCCAGCGATTAAGTTTTTAGTATTGCGTAACATTGTAACGCTGCCTGCTAGTTAAAAGGAAGTGCAAAGGATTGCCTAAAACATCCACATTGACACATGGATTTCCGTGCAAAAGTCACCACGACTACGCCTGAACTGCACCTTGTAATCAAGACACACCCCCCCATTGGATTAGCTCGCTAGCAAAGTTTTACCTCCAAAGTAGGTTTTCAAAAGATTAGAACTGATAACTAGAAGATCGCAGGTTCGAGTCCTGCCCCGCTACTAAAAGACATACATACGGTGAAGTTTCCATTCTGTAAATTGTGCGGAAACTTTTGGAGTGACGCTGGGAGCAATTATTTCTCGGTATTTGTTCACAAATAGGCTTTCTCAACAAATTTCTTACCCTTGGTTGAGCAAGAAAAAATTATTCAAAAGCCCTGATTGTTTTTAGCGGGATTGTGTTCATCCTAGCCCTACGGCTATCCTGGATACTCAGTCAAAGCCTGCACCCGCTCACATCAAACCGTGACGCGTTACCAAAAATGGATTTCAGATACTATCCTCGACAGGACCGATAGCTTTATCGAGGTGCCGCACGTCGATTTTGAAAAACTTCTGATAAACGAAAGGGAGAAAGTTCAGAAGATATTCGCGCTAGAGTGAGAGGTGCGCGCAAAAACTAAAGCGAAAGATACACTGAACTGGAGGATAGGATTGTGACAAAATTTCACGAATCCTATGAACAGGCTACTTAATGGGCAGGATTTCTCTGTATCGCGAACAAGTTTACCCTCCAAGCTTTTAGTAACATAAACAAAAAGAGCTTCTCTAATGAGAAGCTCTTTTTCGTGTGACCGACCCGGGACTCGAACCCGGAACCTGCTGATTAAGAGTCAATTGCTCTGCCAAATTGAGCTAGTCGGCCATGCGGGGCAAATTATACCGCAAAGAGAAGGTCTGTCAACAAAATTTGCCGCTCTTGAGCATCTCTTGTATACTATTGGCGAACCTAGCTAAAGGAGTTTGTGATGATGCGATTTTTGCCGAAAAACTGGATGCTTTTCTTACCCTTGATCTTTATGCTGACGGGCTGTGCCTTGCCCGCAGCCGATGCACAACCCGCCCCAAACGCGACCTTGGTTTTGCCTCTGTTAAGCCAGACGCCGCCTCCCCCGACGCAAAGTCCCATTATCGCCACAGCCACGATGGTTGCCCCTCTTGTCTCTCAAAGTGCGGCAGCCGTTATTTTGGTGGAAGAAGGGGATGCACTTAATCTTCGCACAGCAGCTGGGATAGAGAATCCTGTCGTAAAGGAGATCGCCGCAAATGCAACGGGGCTGGTTCGTATAGGCCAGACGCAGCTTATCGGTGAAGAGATTTGGGCTGAGATTCACACGTCCACAGGGGAAGCAGGTTGGGTCAACGCGCGTTACTTAACGGAATATGTCTCGGCCGAGACTTTCTGCCTCGATTCGCAAGTCCAATTTTTGCTGGACAATTTCCAGGTCGCCCTTGAAAATAAAGATGGCGAATTATTCGCTTCTTTAGTCAGTCCCATTCATGGATTAGATTTGCGCTATTATCGGTATGGTACTTTGGCAAACTATACGACAGAAGAAGCAGCCTGGGCATTTCAGAGCACTTACGAAGTGGATTGGGGAGATGAGCCGGGCAGCGGATTTGAGAAGCTCGGCTCATTTAGCGAAATTCCCCTGCCTATACTTCAAGAAGTTTTTGGTGCAACCCATGAGCGTCTTTGCAATGACGTGGGCGTTGCTTCATCCTTTGCACCAGAGCCGTGGCTGCCGGAATATGCCAATATTAATTTCTATAATATCTTCAAGCCCGGTACAGATCAATATGGCGGTTTGGATTGGCGCAGTTGGTTGGTTGGTGTTGAATATGTGGGCGGGAAGCCCCATCTTTTTGCGTTGATACTATTTCAATGGGAGCCGTAAAACTTACTCTTTTGCCGCAAAAAAAAAGTGTCGCACCAACTTCGATAAATAGATTCATATCGTTCTGGTGCGACGCATTCTCTTTTATAGAAACCGGGAGCTATTTCATCAACTGTACATTGAGATCATAAGAAATATAATTCAGGGGGGTATTTCCTTGCGCGGGGAAAAGGTGCAGAGAGTAAGGCGCGCTTACATAAAGGTAGAGTTGTAGTTGGTGGGGTTGTCCGCAAGTAATATCTGCCCAGCTTTGCAACGTAACACCATTCTGGATAAGCTCAATATCTAATTTACTGCTTCCTGAGCAATTGACAACAACAGACACAATTCTTTCCTGCCCGGATTTACCCTCGAAAAGAAATTGCACCCAATCACTTTCGTCCCCATCAGGCACTGAGATATCGTTGCTATAGTTAAAGAAAGAGCTGGATGCCTCTGATAGCGTGATGCTGATGGCAGGAGATTCGGCAGAATCGCCATCTTGTGGGGCCGTAGCGTAGATTGGAGTCGGCTCCACAGTGGCAACGGCTTCGCTCCCCGTTGGGTTTGCTTCCGTTATAGGAGCAGGGCTTATATTTTGGACTGTAGTGTCGATAATGGGCACACTAGAAATATCCGCCGTAACCTGCACAAATTGTGTTGTGATCCAACCCTTTCCAGTTGAGCTGTCCGGGAAAAGGATCATCCACCAGCTACTGGACGGGTCTTTTCCGATGATCTGCACTTTGTCAAAAATTTGCAAGCTTCCAACTTGCTCACTTTCCGAAGAAGGTGTTTTTCGCACATTCAGTTGTGATGTGGTTTGCCCCTCTATCGGGGTATAGGGGGCTGTCGTAGCCGTTGGTTCTGGTGTCCTCGTTGGGAGCGGTGTTTGCGTTGGGGGCAGTGTGGCTGTGATAATATGAATCTGCGTAGGGGGGAGAGTCGCGGTAGGGGTTTCAGGCGCTTCCGCAGCGCAGGCTGTAGTCATAAATAAGAAAAGAAATAGCAAGGAACCTAATGAAGTTTTTTTCATGCCCTTATTGTACCTACACATGAGCATATTTGACAAAAGAAGGTTCCCGCATATAATCCTTATTGCAAAAACTTGCAATAAGGATTATTAATGAGCTGTGAAAGCGATCTAACACAAGAGCTGCGCGAACTTGGTTTCCGCGTCACTCCCCAGCGGCGAGTCATTTTACATATTTTGCTACATGCGAATGGACATCTCACGCCAAGCGAAGTTTTTGCTTTGGCGCAAGAGAGTTTGCCGGGGTTAATGGAGACCACGGTTTATCGCACGCTAGAATTTCTTGTACAAACCGGTTTAGCACAGGCCGCTTTTGGCAGTAATGGCAAGCGTGCATATGAAATTAGCGACGAACATCACCACCACCTTATTTGCCGTCAATGCGGTAAGGAAATCGAGATCCCGCACGTCCAACTAGATAGCTTATACGCAAGCCTTGAAGCCAGTACCCAATTTAAATTAGTGCATAACCATATTACTTTTTTGGGTTTATGCGCAGAGTGCCAGTAAACACAGGAGTGTTCATGCTATATTCTCCAAGCCCCTTACATATCCCCGATGGTTTTCTCAGCCTCGCTATTTCGCTTATTTTCTGGGCAATTACCCTCGTGATTCTCTCTACAGCGGTTAAACGCACCGAAACATTGGACGAAAAACAAGTCCCGCTCATGGGTGTCATGGCAGCTTTCATTTTTGCTGCGCAAATGATCAATTTTCCTGTCGCGGGCGGCACATCCGGGCATTTGCTCGGCGGTGCCTTGGCAGCGATCATGCTTGGTCCCTGGGCTGGGATGTTGGTCATGACCGCCGTCGTCGCCGTACAAGGCTTGCTCTTTCAGGATGGTGGTTTGCTCGTTATGGGCGCAAACATCTTTAACATGGGCTTGCTCACTGCGGCAATTGGCTTTGGGTTCTATAAAGCAGCGGAGGGGCGCCAAAGGAAACTCAAACTTTTTGCGGCAGGACTAGGCGCCTGGCTCTCCGTCATGGCTGGCGCACTCTTTACCGCCCTCCAACTTTGGCTGAGCGGTACTGCTCGCCTCGATATTGTTTTGCCGGCAATGCTCGGCGTCCATGCAGTAATTGGCATCGGCGAAGTTCTTATCACTGTTGCGGCGATTGCCTTTATCTTCAAGACTCGCCCTGATCTTCTCGAAGAATCTGAAAGCTCCGCGCAGAATGGGCGCGGCTGGATCGTCGTTGGTGCTTTGCTCTCATTGGGTGTCGTGCTGCTTTCCCCCTTCGCCTCTGCCGATCCTGATGGGCTGGAACGCGTTGCCACAGATTTGGGCTTTCTTGAGCAAGGTGCAAATGCACCCTATAAGCTTCTCTCTGATTATGCGTTGCCCTTCTTCAGGGATAGCGCATTTTCGACCATCGCAGCAGGCCTGATCGGTATCCTCGTCATCGCGGCACTGGTTATCTTCCTCGCACGACGACGTTCCATCCGTCACACTTCCCATAACTGATGCACGACAGCCTTTTTGACCGCTTCCGCGAGGGCGAGAGTTTTCTCCATCGCCTTGCGCCGACCGTTAAGGTCGTTATTACCGTTCTCTTTATCCTGTCAGATGCTCTCCTTCCCGATGGGCATTGGCTTGGATTTGGCATCAGTTGGCTTACCATCCTTTTACTTAATCTCGCCGCTCAACTGGGATGGAGCTATACCCTCAAACGTTCCTTCATCGCCTTTCCCTTTGCTCTCGCTGCGATCACTGCCATTTTTGCTTTGCCGGGCGAAACCCTCGCCGTTTGGGATTTCGGTCCCTGGCATCTCATTGCTACTGATGCGGGCTTGCTGCGCTTTTTGAGCATTGTTGTGCGTTCCTGGCTTTCGGTGCAAGTTGCCATTCTCCTCGTCACCACCACCCAGTTTCCCGATCTGATCCACGCCCTCGAGCATCTGCGTCTGCCACGCATGTTGGTGACCGTGATCGCTTTTTTGTATCGCTACATCTTTGTCCTCAGCGACGAAGTCTTGCGTCTCTTACGCGCACGGCAGGCACGCAGCGCAATTCCGCCTCATCAGCGCGGCGGCGGGAGCATTCTTTGGCGTGCGCGCATTGCCGGCAATATGGTTGGGCAGCTTTTCTTGCGCAGCTACGAACGCTCCGACCGTATCTACAACGCCATGCTTGCACGCGGCTATCAGGGGCATCTGCGCACCTTGAATCGTCATGGTATCCATACTCGTGATTGGCTTCTAATGACTTTCGCAATTTTCCTGCTCATTCTTTTACAACTCTTTGCTCACCTCGGATAACCTCATGCCCATCACCCACGAAAAACGAAACACTCCGCTGCCCGAAAATCTGGCTGAAGATCAGCCCGTGATCGCCATCAATAATTTAGACTTTGCCTACCCCGATGGACACGCTGCCCTGTACGAAATCTCTCTCGATATTAAAAAGGGAGAGAAAGTTGCCCTCGTTGGCCCTAACGGTGCGGGGAAATCCACGCTGATGCTGCACCTGAATGGGATACTAAAAGGCGCAGGCGAACTCAGGGTGGGCGGGTTTCCGTTAAATAAACAGAATCTGCCAGTCATCCGCGCCCTTGTCGGGCTTGTTTTCCAAAACCCCGATGACCAGCTTTTTTCCCCAACCGTTTTCGAAGATGTTGCCTTTGGCCCGCTTCATATGGGCTTCTCTGAAGATGAAGTGATTGCTCGTGTTGAGGAAGCTCTCGCGCAAGTAGATATGAGCGGTTTTGAAAAACGCCTTTCGCATCACCTCAGTACAGGGCAAAAGAAACGTATTGCTATCGCAACAGTTTTGTCGATGCACCCACAGGTATTGGTGCTTGATGAACCCTCAGCAGGTCTGGATCCGCGTGCGCGTCGGGGGCTTATCCAATTGCTAAATACACTACCGATCACTATGTTGGTTTCCACACACGATCTGCGCATGGCATCCGAATTATTCCCTCGTATGGTTATTATGGACGAAGGCCGCATCGTTGCTGATGGTCTTACATCCACACTATTGAGAGACGAATCTTTGCTCGAAAAACATGGGCTGGAGAAGCCCTGAAATGCTCTTAAGTACACTTGATTTCGCCTCTAAAACATGATATATTGTCGCCTCAAACCAAAAATGACGGCCCATTTGCATCTCTATATTTTTTTAGAGGTGCAATCGTTTTGATAGACAAATTACTCGAAAGCTGCAGGGAAAACTCATGCCTACATCATTTCTCACTAAAGATGGCTATATTAAACTCCAAAAAGAATTGGATGATTTGCGTTCTGTAAAACGTAAAGAAGTTGCTGCACGCCTCCATGAGGCTATGGAAGGCGGCGATTTGATCGAGAACGCTGAATATGAATCTGCTAAAAATGAGCAGGCTTTTGTAGAAGGCCGTATTCAGGAACTTAAAATGATCCTCGCTAATGCACATATTATTGGCGATGATGAAGAGAAAGAAAATAACGGTTACGTTCAAGTAGGGTCAACGATCTATATTCGTGAAGAGGGTGAAAGCCGTTCAGATAAATATATTATCGTTGGTGCAGCCGAAGCTGACCCTCGTAATGGGATGATCTCGAATGAATCTCCTATTGGTAAAGCTGCCCTGGATAAAAAAGCTGGCGAAGAGATTGTTATTGATACCCCTGACGGAAAATTGAAATTCCGCATTACCACTGTTAAATGATAAGATAGTATGATTGACTGCCCCGCGTTTCTTGCTGGAAGGCAGACGCGGGGCTTTTTTTATTTTTAGACAAAGTGAAGAGGCATTTATGACCGAATATTCATCGCTCGAACAGATCCGTCTCGACAAGATCGACACCTTACGCGCCGAGGGCATTGAAGTTTTTCCTACTCGTGCGCGGCGGACGCATACCAGCCTCGAGGCGATCGCGGCTTTTGAAAGCGCGGAAGCAAGTGAAACGGAGGTCGTCGCGGTTTTAGCCGGTCGCCTTCGCTCCGCACGCAATTTAGGCAAAATATCCTTTGCGCATTTAGAAGATGGTGCTGGCAGAATCCAGTTATTTTTCCGTGTGAACGATATTGGCAAAGAAAAACTCAGCCTTTTTGCGAAGATGTTCGATCTGGGCGACTTCATCGAAGCCGAGGGGACGATGTTCCGCACCCGCACAGGCGAGGTGACTCTGCGTGTGAGTGATTTCAAATTACTCGCAAAAGCTGTTACACCACTGCCTGCTGCAAAAGATGAAACCCTTGAAGACGGCACGGTTATTCAACACGCTGCTTTGGAAGATGTGCAGTTGCGCGCTCGTCAGCGCTATGCTGATTTAGCGGTGAATGAAAGTACCCGTGATACTTTTCGCAAACGTGCGACGATCGTGCGCTCTTTACGTGAATTTATGGATGGGAAAGATTTTATTGAAGTCGAAACGCCGATCTTGCAGCCGATCTATGGTGGCGCGGCAGCCCAGCCTTTTGTCACCTATCATAATCAGCTCAAGCAGGATCTGTATTTACGAATTTCCTTCGAGTTGTATTTGAAACGACTTTTGGTTGGAAATCTGGAGCGTGTTTACGAAATTGGTCGCGATTTTCGCAACGAAGGTGTTTCGTATAAGCATAACCCTGAGTTCACTCAAATTGAATTTTATTGGGCATATGCCGACTATTTACAAGTGATGGAGTTGACTGAGCAGATGGTGGCTTATGTTGCTGAAAAAGTAACCGGCTCCACCACAGTGACTTATCAGGGTCAAGAGATCGACTTTGCCCCTCCCTGGAATCGTTTGGAGATGCGCCAAGGTTTGCTGGATGCCTGTGGTGTGGATATCAATGAATGCCGCGATGATGAATCCTTGCATAAGGCGCTCAATGAAAAGGGGATCGAACATCCCGTTGACGCTCCGCGTGGTAAGTTGATCGGCTGGATGGTAGATGAATACCTTGAAGCCGAGATGATCCAGCCGACCTTCCTTTACAACTATCCGCGTGAGATATCACCTTTGGCGAAATCCATCCCCGGTGATCCACAAACTGTAGAGCGTTTTGAAGGGTTTGTGGCTGGCATGGAATTATGCAATGCTTTTACTGAATTGAATGACCCCATTGATCAGGAAGCGCGTTTCCTCGAAATGGGACGCGATTACGATGATGATGACGAAGAACGCCACCCCATGGATGAAGATTATCTGCGTGCCATGCGTTACGGAATGCCCCCCAACGGTGGCTTCGGTATGGGCGTGGATCGTTTGGTCATGTTGCTAACGGATAAGCACAGCATCCGTGAAGTTTTGCTTTTCCCGCATTTGCGCGCAGAAGAATAAAAACGATATTATGCTATTCTCCCCCAAATTCCGTATTTAGAATTTGGGGGAGATGCCCTTCAGGGCAGAGGGGGCTGTGCTCTGATAGAGACTTCTTATGAATAAAAAAACGATTCTGCTATTACTTGGAGATACGTTCTCCGTTGTGATCATCACAGTTGTCGGGTTTATGTTCCATGATGGCATAACCATTAAGATACTGTATCGTGTTGCAGCAACTTTCTTTCCCACTCTCGTGGCCTGGGTTTTAATCGCTCCTTGGTTGGGGTTATATCGCGAAGAGATCTATAGTAACTGGCGTCAACTTTGGCGTGCTGGTTGGGCGGTGATCCTTGCCGCACCGCTGGCAGCTTTTTTCCGTGCTTTGATGTTCGGGCTTATACCCATTCTGCCGGTTTTTGTTGCTGTATTGGCTGCTACGGCTGCATTGGGCATGCTGATCTGGCGTGGTATTTGGTGGTTGATCGTACGGCCACGATAATCTTCAATCATGATACTAGATAACTTCCTCAGTAGGGGCGACCAGCCAGTCGCCCCTACTTTTATAATGATAAAATAGCCCCATGGACGAACCCGCCCTCATTCGCGACGCAAAACACGGTGACCTTGATGCCTTCAACAGACTTGTCCTGCATTATCAGGACATGCTCTACAATACCGCCTATCGCGTTCTTGGTGACCCCGCCCTCGCAGCCGATGCCACGCAGGAAGCCTTTATCTCGGCTTTTCGCAAACTCAAATCCTATCGTGGTGGCTCTTTCAAAGCCTGGTTGCTACGCATCGTTACCAATGCCTGTTACGATGAATTGCGCCGCAAAAAACGTCGTCCATCGACACCGCTCGAACCCCTCACTGAAAATGACGAAGAAATGGAAGCCCCACGCTGGCTTGCTGACCCAAATGCCTCGCCTGAAAAACAGGTTGAAACTTTTGAGCTTGAGCAAGCTATCCAAAATTGTATCGAAGCCTTGCCTCCTGATTTTCGCGCCGTTGTTGTTCTGACGGATATTCAGGGCTTGGATTACAAAGAAGCCGCAG
Source organism: Anaerolineae bacterium (assembly GCA_018648605.1). Taxonomy (GTDB): domain Bacteria; phylum Chloroflexota; class Anaerolineae; order Anaerolineales; family Villigracilaceae; genus Desulfolinea. Next base: position 28,297 of record JABGQU010000021.1, read on the forward strand.
CTGCGCTTAAAAAACCGCTCGGCACCGTCAAAAGTCGCCTTGCGCGTGCACGTCTGCGTTTGCGTGATTGTCTGCAAGCCGTGCGGGAACTTTTGCCTGCGGCTTTTCGTCTGGAAGAAGGAAGTACCCTATGAGCAGACAACCTTCATTCCGTGACCTCGAAAAACTCTCCGCCTATTTGGATGGAGAATTAAACGCGTCTACTCAAGCGAAGATAGAAACACGCCTCGCACGTGACCCAAACCTGCGTGCCGCGCTGGACGATTTACGTCTGTCCCGAGCAGTGCTTCGCCGCACCCCACAACGACGTGCGCCGCGCAATTTCACCCTCTCCCCGCAGATGGTCGCCAAACGACCTCCTCTCCCGCGGCTTGTTCCTGCTTTGAATTACGCCTCTGTGCTGGCAGCTTTACTTTTTGCTTTCACTTTCCTCTCCCCATTTGGGATTGGTGATGCTGCTATGTCAAAAGCGCCCATGATGGAAATGGCGGCTGCCGAAGCCCCGGCGGAAGAAGCACCAGCCCCAATGATGATGGATGCCACAGAAGAACCCGCCGCAGCCGAGGAAGCTCCGATGATGGAAGAAGCTATTGCCGAAGACGCGGTAGGAGAATCCGCAGCTGCACCCGCCGCCGAAGCAGAAGCGCCAATAGCACAGACTCCTACAGTGCAAACAACTATTCCAGAAGAAGCCGGGGTTGGCGCAGGAGAAGCGGAAGATGTAGAAGCAACGCAAGAGCCTGAACTTGCTTCTGAACCTGTACAAGAGGGTCTGCCTGCTACACAGAAATCTCTTACGCAAGCCACCATGCAGCCACCAATGCAGACGCCCGTTTCTATCCCTGATACACCGCAAAACTCCAGAGTGCAGTTAACTTTTGTGCAGCGTATTTTGCTGATAGCCATAGTGCTTTTCCTCTTGGCTGGTTGGTTCCTTCGCCGTGCGACCATCGCAAAATGGCAAAAAGCGTCGAAGTAAAATACTGTCTTCGCTGCGGCAATGCTATTGAGCACCGAGCAAGCTACGGGCAAGTGCGTCCCGTTTGCCCTTCGTGCGGATGGATCCATTTTGCCGATCCTAAAGTCGCTGTAGGAGTACTCGTCGAACAGGATGGGGAAATCCTGCTCGTACAGCGTAGTTTCGATCCACATCGGGGAAAATGGTCGCTCCCGGCAGGCTTTGTCAACGCAGGTGAAGATCCCGCTGAAGCCGCGCGCCGTGAATGTTTAGAGGAAACCAGCCTGAACGTGCGTGTGACGCGCATCCTTAATATTTACGCCGAAAAAGAGCACGCGGGTGGCGCAGACTTCATCATTGTTTATGCTGCTGAAATCATCAACGGGAATCTCGCTGCTGCCGACGATGCCGCTGATGCCGCCTGGTTTTCTCGTGATGCCTTGCCCGAACTTGCTTTTGCAGCGACACGCTATTTTTTAGATAAATTTTAATTCCTCCTAAATGCGATGCATTTGGGGGGATGCCCCTTTAGGGGCAGGGGGGCTTATGCTACAATCAAAATATGAAACGCATCAACCCCATCCGCCCTTCCCCAATCGCCGGAACATGGTATGAAAACCGACCAGAAAAGCTCGCCGCCGAGATAGATGCCTATCTTGACGAAGCGGGTTTACCTGTCCTGGATGGGGATGTGATCGGTGTTGTCGCTCCTCATGCAGGATATATGTACTCAGGCGCAGTGGCGGGATACGCTTTCGTAGCGGTACGCAACCGGAAGTTTGACTTGGTCGCCGTTTTATCGCCTTTTCACGCCCATCATCAGGATGCTTTTCTAACTACTTCCCACACAGCCTACGCCACTCCGTTGGGCAATGTTCCCGTTGATCGTGATGTCGTGAACATGCTGGATGCTACTTTACACGCAGAACTTGGATTTGGCATCACGCCTATCGCCAGAGATGGCGAACACTCGCTCGAAATTGAACTGCCCTTTTTGCAACGTGCCCTGAGCGGGGAGTTTTCATTGCTCCCGATCATGATCCGTTCTACAGATGCGCACGAACTGGAAGTTTTAGGCAAAGCCCTTGCTAAAGTATTGCGTGAACGTAACGTTCTGCTCGTAGCAAGCACAGATCTCTCCCATTTTTATGCGCAAGATGTTGCCAAAACGTTGGATGGCGAAATGCTCCGCCAAATGGAAAGTTTTTCTCCTGAAGGCGTGCTCGAAGCCGAGGAAATGGGCAAAGGCTTCGCCTGTGGGCGTGGGGCCGTCGCTGCAACGCTTTTCGCCGCAAGAGAATTGGGCGCAGATAGCGTAAAAGTGTTAAATTACGCTACATCCGGCGATGTAACGGGAGATTTTTCGTCAGTTGTGGGGTATGGGGCTGGAGTGATTTATAAAACGTAAGGGCGACCCTAAATGGTTAATGAAAGTTTTTTATTAAAAAGACCTCTTGCATAAGTCAATTTAGCTCAAAATTGTAGAGCGAAGCGATCAAATTGAATCTCAACCCAAAGCGTTTGCGACGATTGCGATAGCGTTCGCTGAGTATCCGAAAGACTTTTAGTTTTCCAATGACGTGTTCGACAAAAATGCGTTGTTGAGAAAGTTCTCGATTGGCTTTTTTCTGGGGAGTGTCAAGAAAATTGTGTAAATGGGATTTAGATTTTCATTCGTCCTTCA
>JABGQU010000022.1 GCA_018648605.1 Anaerolineae bacterium
CTAAAGTGGACGACATAAACCGGAATCAGTGGATGATTTCACCGGAATCCGCAGGAGAAGTCACAATCAAGATTCTGTGCTCATAATGAATGCCCCGACCACAGGTCGGGGCATTCATCGCTCTTGCAGTAAAAAACTTCTTTCGAGCCATAAGAAAACACCTCTCGTATCCATAAGTATGAGGGTTTTTTTGTTTTTCTGCTTTGTTATAATCAGTTTTTGTGTGAAAGGAAAAGAAAAGCGCTGCATTTTTGCTGCAGTTTGGAGTGTATTCATGGAAGATAATCTTGGTAGTATTGCTTACTTGGCTAAAGAACTTTTGGAATCTTCGGGATCGATATATCAATGGAACGAAGATTATTTTTATAAATTCATTGAACCTACTTGGGATGAATTTGAAACAATCCACACAGATTTCAAAGAATTACTTGCAGAATTTAGAACGATGCTGGGTGATGGTAATCTCTCGAGCAATGATGCCCTTTCCAAAATTAGAATCGATTCTGACTTTATAGAAGAAGCAGAATTTGCTTGGAATAATGTCACTCGTTATTTTCCACAAACACACTTGGAAAATAACAATCAGCTTGTGAGTGAGTTTTTAATGCAGACACAGGTTTACTTCTCGTTTTTGGTCAAGCGATTTCATGCGATAACTTCTAAAGAAAACTCGGACGTTAACGAGTTGATCGTAGGGTTTGATAAACTTCTGCGATCCCAGCAAGAAGCATTTGAAGCTGTGTTGTAAGCTATGGTGGTTTGAAAAAGAATTTTCTGGGCTATCGAATTGAAATTTATATCTCACCATCTGTGCCAGATAAAAACACCGTCAAAATGACGGTGTTTTGTGTTTAGCTTTTAGCGATGCCTGCTAAAGATTTTGGTAATATTCTTGATGATTTTAGGGTCCCCAGACGTGATAGTTGAAGCCGACGGTCCAGGTTGTTACGCTATTAACCTGTTCTTCCGTGAGTTTGATAACATGCAAATAGCCAATATTCCCGTCCCAGGTTTTGAAGCAGAAAATATCATCGAGTTCAAAGGCATGACCAGGGTGTGTGCTTTTTACAGCCTCATAGCAAGCTGTATAGTCGGGCACAGAAGTAGCCGGGGATAATCCAATACCGCTGCCCTGGCTAACGTTTTGTCCGAATTGATGACCAACTTGACCGTTATCATCATATGCGCCATAGAATAATTCGGACGCACTGCCGTTGAAGTCTGCGTCAATAACCTCGCCATCACGCATTTCCATATAATTTGCATTCGGGTCTCCGGCTACTGATCGCTCTGAGCCAGAACTGCTTGGGGTTACATTGCTACCTGGGATTTCTCTTCCCGGCGCGCGTGGATCGCAAGCTGCCAACCCTAGCAGAACAACGAGTATAACGAAGATAAAATATTTTTTGTAGTTCATTGCATTCTCCTTTTGTTAATGGGTATAGAACTATAAAAGTTGACCCTAGTTTGCCACAAGCCTCTCTCGGCATTATCTTTTAAACAAGTGAAAAAGGTGCCAAAGCCCTGCCACTTTTGTTGAATACTCACTGCACATAAATAATTCCTATATGCTGATATTAATTGGTTGATAAATCCCGCTGTATGGGAGTCGGCGATGCAGGAGTGGATAGAGATCATTGCGGGAAATTAAAAACGACAGAGGCGGGCTTACCACTCTGTCGTTTTATTCGAGTTTTTATCTTTGTGACTTTGCTGGTTAGTTTGCGAGTTCGTCAGCCAAAAGTTCGGTGATGAAGTAACTTTCAGTATCTTGGAACCATTCAATAAAATTCAAGAATATTTTTATATCGACTTCTTGACCAAACGGAAAGGCGGTAGCAATCCATATGTCTCCATCTGTATCAACGCTAATCGTGGCAAAATTATAGTCATCGTTTAGTTGATTAATTTTTTTCAGTGTTTCAAGTGCAAGGTTTTCTTCTCCCCTGCCTTCCCACGGTGAGTTTATAGCGATGCGACTGATCTTTGCGGTGTGATATATATAAGATACCGCATATTTCGACGCTGAATCATCAATGAGAATGGTGTTTTCATCAATTTCAGATACGTTCCAGCCCGCATCAGCCATTACTGCGGAAAGCTCTTTCATAAAAGCAGCCTCATCTTCATTCGCATGTAAAGTATTGTTTGAGGGTTGCGCCGTTGGTGTTGGCGGAGGAGTGTGCGTTGGATATGGTGTATACGTTGGCAACGGTTCTGGTGTCGGAACTACAGACGAAATACTACAGGCTAAAGTTACCAGAGTAAGGACTGTTATGGTAGCAAGCGTAGGGGAAAAAACGTTTTTATTTCTCATGATATCCACCTTTTTTGAATATTTTTGTAGGTATGAAAGCACCAAATTTTACCATGCATTATAACGAATTTTGATGTATCGGAGAGGGCGAAATAGGGAGCTCGCGGAGATTATTGATGGGGAACAAACACTAAGGATATGAAAGGGCACGAAAATTTTCTTGGTGTTCCTTTGCGCTCTACGTGTTTGAGAAAACATGGTAAGATGCGGCGGGTAATGGCCCTTTCTAAACCGAGGAGAAAAAATGAGCAACCTACACCCCGACTTAAAACAAATTATCGTGTCAGAAGAAGATATTCAACGACGTGTCAAAGAAATGGCAGCGCAGATCGAAAAAGATTACGCCGATGCCGAGCGGATCATTTTGGTGGGCGTTCTCAAAGGCGCATTCATCTTCATGGCAGATCTGGCACGCGCATTGAGCAAGGAACATATTGTTGATTTCATTGCGGTCTCAAGCTATGGGAAATCCGGTTCTGTGGCAGGAGCAGTACGCATGGTCTTGGATATGCGCGAACCGATCCAGAACGAGCATGTCATCGTCGTGGAAGATATTGTCGATAGCGGTCACACACTCGACTATCTCATCCACACGCTCAAAGGTCGCCAGCCGGCATCCCTGAAAACTTGCGCCCTCATTGAAAAGAAACGCGACAAACTGACCGTATCTGTCGATTACTTGGGTTTTGATATTCCCGATGTCTGGGTCGTTGGTTATGGCTTGGATTATGCAGAGCGGCACCGCACGCTCCCCTTTGTGGCGGAATTGAAGCCGGAAGCGTATCAGTAGTTGGTAGTCAGTATTCAGTAAACTATCAGGTAGTGGGTCAAAGTAAATGTGGGTGCTGATTCTGCGAGGCAGTGTTATCGCCGAAGCAGTCTCATCTAAGATAATTTCTGTGTAGTTGAGGAGATTGCTTCGGCGAAAAGCACCGGCTCGCAAACTCAGGGCATTTAGTTTATGCCATTATCACTATTAGACTTTCGAAGTTTCGAAAACTTCGGAAGTCTTTTTTTTACCCACCAAGAATTGCATCAATGCCATATTCAGCGAAGATAGCAACTGCTTTCTCTTGCTCTTCTTCACTTGGCTCCTGCATCTCACCGGAATCATATTCCCCGCCGAGTTTCTGATATTTTCTTGCCGCGATATTGTGATAGGGGAGTAAATTCACCTTTTTCTTTTCTCCCGCCAAACCAGCAACAAAAGCCGCCGTCGCGCGGATATTTTGCTCGTTCGCATTCACACCTTTGATGAGCGGAATGCGGATATTGATCGTCGCGCCGATTGCGGAGAGAGTTTGTAGATTTTCAAGGATTTTCTCGTTGGGAACGCCCGTCCATGATTTATGCTTGCTACTGTCCATCATCTTTAGGTCATAGAGAAAGTGGTCGGTGCGTTTGGCCACTTCAAGCAGGGTCTCGGTTTTTGCCAAACCCGTCGTATCGACTGTGCGATGGATGCCGCGCTCGCCGCACTCGTCGAGCAACTCGATGAGAAAGTCGGCGTGCTGAAGCGGCTCGCCGCCAGAGAAGGTCACGCCCCCGCCAGATTGGTCGAAGAAAACGCGTTCTTTTTCGATCTTTGCCATGATCTCTTCTTTGCTCATCGTCTGACCGGAGATTTCCGTGGCTTTGGTGGGGCAAACGTCCGCACAAATGCCGCAGAGTTTGCAAAGTTCTGGGTTGGTGACGATGCCGAGCGGGGTTAGCTCGCAGGCGTTTTCAGGGCAGGCTTCCACGCAGGTATTACAGCCGATACATTTATTGGCTGTGTAAAGTTTTTGGGGATGCGGGGAAACGCTTTCGGGATTATGGCACCACGCGCAGGAGAGCGGGCATCCTTTTAGGAAAATGGTCGTACGGATGCCGGAACCGTCGTTGATGGCGTAGCGTTTTATATCGAAGATTAATGGTTGCATATTATTTTAGCGTGATGTCATTGCGAGGAGCATGCTCTTGCGACGTGGCAATCTCCCGTGCAGAGAGGGAGATTGCTTCACCCCGAAAAGCATCGGGGTGAAGCAATGACATGCCCTTTGTGGGATTAAGTAATTCACTACACCCTCACTCATTAAACGGAACCAAGCCCAAACCACGCGCGACGCGGGTAAATCTCCCGAAAAACCTGACAGGTTTAGAACGCTTCATTCTGCGTGCGCTCAATAACCTCCTGCTGGAGATCGGCATTCATATCGTTGAAATAGTCGCTGTAGCCAGCCATGCGGACGAGCAGCTCTTTGTAGTCGTCGGGGTTTTCTTGGGCGGCGAGGAGCGTGGCGGTATCAACGATATTGAACTGGATATGATGCCCGCCGAGCGTGAAATAGCTGCGGATGAGATGCCCGAGTTTCTTAATGTCTTCATCGCGTTTGAGTAGGCTGGGCAGAAAACGCTGATTGAGCAGCGTGCCGCCCGATTTGGTGTGATCAATTTTGGTGAGCGATTTGACGACAGCGGAGGGGCCGTTTGTGTCCGCCCCATGCGAAGGCGATGTGCCATCGGAGATGGATTTGCCCGCCAGCCGACCGTTGGGGGTCGCGCCCATGACTTTGCCAAAATAGACGTGGCAGGTGGTGGAGAGCATATTAAGATGATATTGCCCGCCCTTGATATTGGGCTGCCCGTCGATCAGATCGAAAAGGTCGCCGTAGACGCGCTGGGCGATCTCGTCGGCGTAATCGTCGTCGTTGCCGAAGAAGGGCGTGCGATTCATAATGGTCTGGCGCATGAATTCTTCGCCTGCAAAATTTTTGCCGAGCGCGTCGAGCATTTGCGGCATGGTGAAGGTTTTCTCTTCAAAGATATGCTTTTTCAGCGTCGCCAGGCTATCGGTGATCGTGCCCAGCCCCGTGCATTGGATATAGCTGGTGTTGTAGCGCGGACCGCCATCGTAATAGTCTTTGCCCGTCGAAATGCAATCTTCGATGACGACCGAAAGGAAAGGCGCTGGGGCATATTTTGCAAACATACGGTCAATATAATTGCTAACGCGGATCTTCTGGTCGATCACAAAACTGAGTTGTTTGTGAAAAGCGGCGTAGAGTTCTTCGAAGCTCGCGAAGTTTCGCGGGTCGCCTGTTTCGGTTCCGGCAACTTTTCCGGTAACGGGATCAAGCCCATTATTAAGCGTGACTTCGAGAATTTTCGGGACATTGAGATACCCCGTCAGCAGGTAGGCTTCCTTGCCAAAAGCGCCCACTTCAATACATCCGCTACACCCGCCTTCGCGCGCGTCTTCGAGCGTTTTTCCCTGCCGCAGCATTTCCAAAATATAAATATCGGGGTTGAAAATCGAGGGGTAGCCGTGCCCCTGCCGAATGACCCGCGCGGCGGCGTGCAAAAATCGGTCGGGCGTTTTCGCGCTGATATGCACCGAGTTGCCGGGCTGTAAAATATGCAATTCTTCGACCACACCGAGCATGATATACGAAACTTCGCTGCTGCCGTCCGAGCCGTCGCGCTTCACGCCGCCGAGATTGATATTCGTAAAATCGTTATAGGTTCCGCTCTCGCGCGCCGTGATGCCGACCTTCGGCGGCGCGGGGTGATTGTTAACCTTGATCCAGAAACAGGAGAGCAATTCTTTGGCTTCGTCGCGAGTCAGCGTGCCAGCGGCAATTTCTTTTTCGTAGAATGGATTGAGATGCTGGTCAAAATGTCCGGGATTCATGGCATCCCAACCGTTTAATTCGGTTATGGTTCCCAGGTGAACGAACCAGTACATTTGAATTGCTTCCCATAGTGAACGTGGTGCCCTGCCCGGAACATGTCGGCAGACCTCGGCGATCTTAAGCAGCTCAGCTCGGCGTTGGAGATTATTTTCTCGCCCCGCCATTTCTTCCGCTAAATCTGCATGACGTTCGGCAAAGACGATCACGGCATCGCAAGAGATCGCCATCGCCTTCCACTCTTCGGCTTTGTCGGTCGCGGCTGGATCATTCAAATAATCGAGCGCGGCGATATTCTCTTCGATCTCGCGTTTGAAATCGAGCATCCCTTTTTGGTAGATTTTTCCGTCGAGCGCGGTGTGACCGGGGGCGCGCTGCTCCATAAATTCGGTAAAAAGCCCCGCCTGATAAGCCGCTTTCCACGCTTCTGGAACATGATTGAAAATCCGCTCGCGCTGGGTTTTGCCTTCCCAGTAGGGGATCACTTCGCGGGCGTAGGTCTCGATGTCTGCTTGCGTGGTGTAGTAGGGCTGCATATCGCGGGTATTGAGCACGTGAAAATCTTCAACGCTGTGACAGGTTAGCTCAGGAAAGGTGGGAATTGCTTTGGGCTTGGGTCCACGTTCGCCAACGATCAATTCATCGTCGCCAAGATAGAGTGTTTTCTTCTGGCAATGATCCAGAAAAGTCATCGCCCGCAAAACAGGAATGGAATATTTGCCAAAATTCTCTTTATAAAAAGCGGTCTCGTGCAAAGCGCGCTCAATGGAAATGGTTGGTTCGGTCTCTACACTCAATTTGCGCAGACGCTGAATGCGCGGATTCATCCCGGGACCGATCTGGTTTTCGAGCGGGGCGTAAAAATTCCCTTCGGCTAATGCAGGGCGTTCGGGGATCGGGTTTTCAATTTTAACTTTTTCGAACATGGGGGTTTCTCCTCTAAAGATAGAGTTGCTTGGAAACTAAAAGATGTCTTTGTTGAAACAGCAACAAAGTTTTTTCTAAAGGTAGATTGTTAGCGTTGAAGGGGATTTAGCTGTAGAGCATCAGGCAGCTAAAGAGGCGGCGATAGGTTTTGCATAAACTGGTGGGGATTACGTTCTTAGCCATCTTTATCTCCTGAATTGCTCAAAATATACAGGAGGAAGAGGTGGGAGTCAAGTTATTGGGATTAGGGATGTTAGTTCGACTGGACAGGGATTGTTTTTTCTGCGCACTCCCCAATTATTTGACAGAATTCTGTTTCCTTTTATCAAAAACAGTCAATATTTTTTGTCACTAAAGGAATAATCATGGCTACCTACCTTGCTGAATAATTCCCCTGCTTTTTTCGTTGTACATTTGCTGTCACTTAAGCACTATTGCAACTGAGCAACCCAATTCCTTCGTAACTTAACGTCCGTTTTGCCCTACAATTGCGCACTCTGCTACTATTCGCTCTTCATATACTGTATATTGTAGTTCGGACTTTTTTGCTCATTGTATTTATCCTGCTTTTATTCACTCCTGGCAGACAGCTAATAAAACTTTATAAGACTTTTGTCGAAGTTCATGTGACAAAATCTTATTAGGTTAGATGGAGTGTAAAGCATAGTATACTAATTTCGTCCATTTTATCTATTTTGTCGGATCAGGCAATTCGTCCCCGACATATTGAAAGGCAGTAAAGCGAGGGCGGAAACGCTTCTTCAATACTGAAGTCTACAAACGCCGATTTACCTGTGAAAGGACACTTATTTGGATTGATAAATTCAAGGCATTATATTAGACCTCTTGCATAAGTGCTCTAGCCGCCGTCCTCGGCGGCGCTTTCGAGGCATCCTGCGCCGAGGACGGCGCAGGATGCCTGATGGAAATCATGCTTTTGCAAGAGGTCTATTGATAAGACTCGACAGAAAAGATGTTTATTTTCTCGGTTCTCATTCCATCGCTTTTGCGGTGGTTAATTTGCGTCATATTATTCAACAATAAATTACAACAATTCAATAATAGAACTAATCACGATAATTGGAGAAGTTATGCAAAACTCAAAGAGAAGAAACCTGATACTAACCGCAATGCTGTTGTTCATAACTAGCACAGCATGCTCCAGCGCGGATTTTACCATCGCAAATATTTTAGCCATAATGAGCAGCTATAGTGAACAGAAACCGACCCATTCCGCTGCGGAGGTGTCGCAAATGGCGACTGCCCAGTTCCAGGCCGCGACTCAGGCCCACATTGCCGCGACCCAGGCCCACATTGCCGCGACCCAGACCCTGGTCGCCGCGACCCAGGCCCAGATCCAAACCGTGGAAGCATTTGGAACCTTTTATGTTGCCACTGCGAATGCCCAAACGGCGACTGCCGCTCCTCAGTCAACCCAATGCGATCTCTTCAAAGGCGCGAAGTTTTCACATGTTTACGGACCATGGTTACCCGGTACTCCCCTGCCTGTGAACATAAAAATGCCTGCAAGCGTTGCCTGGCAGGAGCTAGACTTTAACCTGAAAATCGGAGAGATGGAGACCGAGAACTGTGCACCGCTCGAAGGGAATAATACGCGTCTCTCCTGCATAATTACACTGCCATCCGAATACGCCGGTACATATAATAAATATGATCTTGCACTGCAGCTGGATGGTTGCGGCGAGCCTATCTATACCCTAGGCACACTTGGCTTGCCCATGCCTGAACAACCCCAAGACACTTCTGGGGAAAAGAAGGAGGGTGGGGATGCACACACCTGCGATCCCTATGCCTATGACCAAATTGCTTGTGAGAGTGGAGGAGGCATCTGGGATATCGGGTTTTCCTCTTGTACTTGCCCAATCCCCTGATATCTGGAGAAACACCAGATCCATTAAGAGAAAAGATGGCTCATCCTTGAAATTGGGATGATCCATCTTTTTTTTCTTTTCTGTTCGCAACTACTTGTCCCTGACTCAGGCGTTGTCAAAGGGGATAGCGTGATTTCTGGCGTATGCTTTTCTTGGGTTACTTTCTGCTCGCAATGACCAAGCCAATGCCAATCAGCAAACCCCCAAATAAAAAGAGCGGCGTGATAATTTCGCCCAGAAAGACTGCGCCTAAAATGGTCCCAACAACGGGTTGGGCGAAAAAGGTCAGGGAGGCGAGGGATGCGTCTAGCAGGGCGAAGGCGGTGTTCCAAAGGTACATGGCAACGGCGGTACAGATAATGCCGAGAAATAAAATCCCGGCAACCACGCCGAGGGTGATCGTCCCATAGCCCTGAGCACTGTATTCGTAGGCGCTGAGAAATATACTCGTTGGCATCCCGCCCACAAACGCGATCAAGCTGACTGTAAGGACGTCCACGTCGCGCGTTACTTTGCGGATCAAGACCGAGTAGAGTGCCCACGTCAATGCGGCGGCGACGAGGCTCATATTCCCCCAAAAGAGCGCTGAATCCAGTTGAGCAGAGCGTGGATCAATGACTGCCAGCACGCCCAACGATGCGACGACCAGCGCGATCAATCTTCTGGATGTGATCTTTTCACGCAGGATTAAGGCGGCGAAGATGAGTACAAAAGCGGGTGTAGCGGATGTGACGAGCGATCCGTTCGCGGCAGTAGATAGGTCGGTGCCAACAAACTGGAAGCCCAACGAAACGCCATAACCGATAAATCCCACCCCGAGAACATTCCAGAAATCCTTTTTGCCGACCTTGAGTTTTTTCTGAATGACGGCGACGATGAGCAGCGAAATCGCCCCCAAAACGAGACGCGTGGTAAGCAGCGAAAAAGGTGGAATGACGGCCATAACCGCTTTGCTAACAACGTACATTGCGCCCCAAATAGATGTTGCAGCCAAACCGGAGATGATGCCGATGGTGGTGTTGTTTTTCATGGAGCGATTATAAACTTAAATAATGAACCCCGCCCAATATTGGGCGGGGTTCATAAAGGGGTGTCCCATACCTTTACAATTAGTTCCCTCTCCCGCTTGTAGGAGAGGGTTGGAGCTTAGAACATCGCGACGTTGATATCGTTGATCGTTTCAGGGCCAGGGCGTAATTCTTCATCAGTCATACGGTTAAGGGGTGTTTCAGAAAGATCAAGAGTGTTGACAAATGAAGGGCGGTTCGGATCAATATAGATCAGCCCTGTAAGCAATTGTTTGTTGGCACTTGATTCTTCGAGTATTTGAACCGCTGCCATGCGATTAGTGGGATCGTAATCTCGCTCGAGTTTCTTCAAGCGAATCACTGAGCCATCGTGCATAGCCACATCCTGCATGGTGCCTTCTTCATAATCTTCGATCATGATCTCGTCGCGAGCCGGGATGAAAGAGAGATCATGAATGGGGTTTTTGTTTTCGCGCCCCCAGCCGTAAGAGTGGTAGGAGCTGTCGGCATTATTGAAAGTAACACAGGGGCTGATGATGTCGAGAATGGCTGTGCCATTATGGCGCAACGCAGCTTTGATCAGTGTCTTGACCTGTTTGGGGTCCCCGGCAAAGGAGCGAGCCACGAAGGTGGCGTTGGATGCCATCGCTTCGACACAAATATCAATTGGCTGGAGGGCATTTGTGGCCTGTTTTTTGAGTGTTAAGCCAACTTCGGATGTCGCGGAGAGTTGGCCTTTGGTGAGACCATAAGTGCCGTTGTTGGCGATGATATAGAGCATGGAGATATTGCGGCGCATCGCGTGTTTGAATTGCCCCATGCCGATGCTGACAGAGTCGCCGTCGCCGCTCATGGCGATACCCGTCAGGGTTGTGTCGCCAAGCATAGCGCCGGTAGCAATCGCGGGCATGCGCCCGTGGAGACCATTGAAGCCGAAGGAGCGATCCAGCATATAGGTCGGGGCTTTACTCGAGCAGCCGATCCCGCTGAATTTGACGATATCTTCCGGCGCCATATTCATTTCATAGCAAGCAGCAATGATCTGACTAAGGATGGAGTTGTGTCCGCAACCTTGGCATAAAGTGGTTGGCGCACCTTTATAGTCGCCTTTTTCTAAACCGATTTTATTTGTAGCAGCCATACTAAATCTCCTTCTTTGCCAGAATATCATCGCGGATCCACCCGGCGGTCAAGGAAAGACCGTTATTGAGTGTGGATGAGATCAGTTTTGTGCTTTCGGCGGGTGTCTCAACGCTTAGGATTTCGCGTAGCTGCCCGTCGTGATTCATTTCGACGACAAAGATCACATCGTTTTCTTTGATGAACTCTCTAACTGTATCAGTGATCGGCAGTGCGCGCAGGCGTAGGTAATTGGTTTTCAAGCCTTCTGCTTCGAGCAAATCACGCGCTTCAGCGATGGCGGGATCGGTTGAGCCGTAGGCAATAATGCCAACACTTGCGCCGTCCATATTGTCCACGATTGCATCGGGAACATACTGTTGTGCCGTTTTATATTTCGTGTTCAGGCGGTTCATGCCTTCCATCCAGATATCAGGGTCCTCGCTGTAATTAGCATAGGCATCGTGACCCGTTCCGCGTGCAAAATAGGAGCTGCCTACGCGGCGATTTCCTGCAACGGTGCGGTAGGGGATACCGTCGCCATCTACATCTTTATAGCGCCCCCAGTCGCCATTTTTCGCTTCAAAGGCTTCAAAATCATCTTCCCAGAGCACTTTGCCGCGATCCATCGGAATATCGGGATACTTGAATGGTTCACTAATCCACTGATTCTGACCAAGATCAAGATCGCTCAAAACGAAGATAGGCGTTTGCATTCGCTCGGCAAGATCGAAAGCTTTCCAGCCGAACTCAAAGCATTCGCTTGCCGAACCAGGCAGAAGAACGATATGTTTTGTATCGCCATGCCCGAGATAAACAGCCTGATTTAAATCACCTTGGGATGTGCGGGTGGGGAGACCTGTGCTGGGTCCCATGCGTTGGATATTCCAGATCACGATCGGGACTTCCGCGAAATATGCCAGCCCCGCGAATTCGCCCATGAGACTGATACCTGCTCCCGATGTGGAGGTCATTGAGCGCGCCCCAGACCACGCACCGCCAATCGTAATGCCGACAGCAGCCAATTCATCTTCAGCTTGAACGATGGCATACGTTGCTTTTCCATCTTTGCCAGTGCGCAGTTTTGGTAAATAAGCATTCATCTTTTCTACCAAACTGGTTGCCGGCGTGATCGGATACCAGCCCACAACCTGCACGCCGCCATAGATCGAACCGAGCGCGGCTGCAGCGTTGCCGTCTGCCATAATGAGACCATCGGTCTTATCCATCGGCTCGACGAAGAATTTATCAGTCTTTTCAAGATTCTCAGCCGCCCACTTTGCGCTGGCTTCGATTACAGTCATGTTGATCGAAACGGGCTTCTCTTTCCCTTTAAAGTGGAAGTCGAGCGCCATTTTGATCTTTTCTATCTCGATACCAAGCATCTGTGCGACTACACCGACATAGACCATATTAGAGACCATCGTCCGTAAATTGGATGATATGCCAGATTCTTTGATGATCTGCTTTACTGCCATCGGGTAGGCGGTGATATCATCACGCTCGATGGGCATCTTGATCGCATCGTTGTAGAAGAAAACGCCGCCCGGAAGAACATCTTTCAGATCGCGCTCAAAGGACTTTGCATTCATCGCAACGACAATTTCATGTTCGTCACGGCGAGCGGTATAGCCATCTTTGCTCAAGCGGATGGTGTACCAGGTTGGCAGGCCTTGAATATTGGATGGGAACATATTCTTGCCAGAAACAGGAACGCCCATCTTGAAAAGGGCGCG
Source organism: Anaerolineae bacterium (assembly GCA_018648605.1). GTDB lineage: Bacteria > Chloroflexota > Anaerolineae > Anaerolineales > Villigracilaceae > Desulfolinea. The sequence goes on from JABGQU010000022.1 coordinate 12,691, forward strand.
CAAGATCGTCAGGTTCGAAGTTTGGCTGCCTGAGCCATTCTCGGTCCCAACAGTGATTGAGAAGTCGTTAGTAACTTTATCGGTCATAATTCCTCTGTATGATTAGAGATTTGGTCGAGCCGCAATTAGCTCGGTGTGTTCCATAAGCAGGGTAAATCCTTTGGCAAAATCGCCAGTAGCAATAGCGTCAACAACGCCGCTATGATATTCCCATACTTTTGTCAGGTAAGAGTAGTCCGTGAAGACATTTAATCCAACAGCCTCATAAGCCTCCCAGTATGCTTCTAAAATGCCAATGACGAAGATGTTGTTCAAGCGGCGATACATCATGAGATGCAGGTCTCGATGTTCTTCGTGGGGGATTTGCACGGGGTTCCCGCGTAACTTCTCCCAGGCACATTCAAGCAAATCTTTTAGCTCCTGAATATCTTCTGGCAGGAGCTTTTTGACTGCTTCATGAAAATAAGCCGATTCGATATGAGTGCGCAAATCGGAGTATTCTTCAAAATATTCCTGGTTGTGCAAAAGTGCATAACCAAGGCTTTGTTGTAGGGCGGGGGTAAAGGTGTAGGGGAGTCGTCGAGTCCCTATGCGTGGCTTAACGGCGACCAAACCCAAAGCGCGTGCGACCGCAAGTTGTTCGCGGAGCGCTGCGCGATTGACCTCCAGGTCGTCGCTTAATTTATCAAGAGCTGGGATTCCCTCCGTCTCAGCTTGTTCATGCGTGGCAAGGTATTTCAGAAATTCGGAGAGTTTTGTGTACATTATTAATATCTATGTAATTAATCTGATTATTTGAATGAATGGTAGTTTATCACCATTGAAAATCTGCGTCAAGAAATTAACAGAGAAAGATTTCAGAGTCTTGGGCTATTGAAACCTTCTTTTTTTCAGTCACTAAATTTGAGCAAAGGGGTTTCTAGACTATAATGGTCTTGATTAGACAACTATAAAAGGAAGCCTATGACACCTAAAAAAAACCTGCCTTTAGACAAAGATACGATCGTTGCCGATTACAGAATTGCCTACAAAAGCAGGCAAGCGAGCAAAATTGGGCGGCGCGAAGTTTTGAGTGGACGTGCCAAATTCGGTATTTTTGGCGCAGGCAAAGAAGTTACCCAGCTTGCTATTGCACATGCTTTCAAAAAAGGGGATTGGCGTTCGGGTTATTATCGTGATCAAACCTGGCTCTTTGCGCTCGGCGTTTTGAATGTTCAGGAATTCTTTGCGCAGCTTTATGCCCATGCGGATGTCGAAGCTGACCCCGCTACTGCCGGGCGCGCGATGAATGCCCATTTTGCCAGCCGCTATCTCAACCCCGACGGTTCATGGAAAGATCAGACAAAAGAATATAATGTTTCAGCAGATGTCTCGCCGACAGGCTCACAGATGCCGCGCCTGGTCGGGTTGGCATATGCTTCCAACCTTTATCGTAATTCCCCCGAATTGCAGCAGGGTTTCGAAACCTTTTCCGATAACGGCAACGAAGTTGCCTGGGGCACTATTGGCAATGCTTCCACCGCCGAGGGCATGTTCTGGGAAGCGGTCAACGCCATCGGTGTTTTGCAGGCTCCGGCTGTCATTACGATCTATGATGATGGGTATGGGATCTCGGTGCCGAATGAATTTCAGATGGTCAAGGAAAATATTGGCAATATCCTGAGCGGATTCCAGCGCGATACAGACTCGGATGAGAACACGAGTCGTGGCTACGACATCTACAGCGTTCGGGCGTGGGATTACCCCGCCTTGCTGGACACTTATTGGGCAGCTTCGAATACTGCCCGCGAATACCACATCCCGGCGTTGGTGCACGTAACCGAAGTGACGCAGCCACAAGGACATTCTACTTCGGGTAGCCATGAGCGCTATAAAAACAAAGAACGCCTCGATTGGGAAGCCGAGTTCGATTGCAATCTCAAAATGCGCACGTGGATGTTCGAGAACGAGGTCATCAGCGAAGAAGAATTGAATATTCTTGAAAAAAAAGATTTGAAAGCCGTTGAAGGCGAACGCAAAAAAGCCTGGCAGGCATTTCAGGCGCCGATCATGGCAGAGCGTGAAAATCTGGCAGGTTTGCTGGATACACTCGCAGCGCAGGCTTCTGCAAAAGAAAAAATCAAGACCATTCGCGGGAAACTTGTCTCAACGCCGAGTGCGCTGTATCGAGACCAATACGCTGCTGTCCATGCGGCGTTGCGTGCCACGCGGCAGGATTCTGTTGAGGGGCGGCAGGCACTTGTTGCGTGGCAGCAAGCCCAAAATCCAGGCCATGATGCGCGCTTCAGTTCGCATCTTTACAGCGAGACGGCTGAATCCCTTATAAATGTAAAAGAAGTCAAACCTGTCTTCTCATCCAAATCGCCGATGGTGCAGGCTTTTGACCTGCTCAATCACGGTTTCGATGCGATCTTCGAGCGTGATAAGCGCGTTGTTGCTTTCGGCGAAGATGTGGGGCATTTGGGCGCGGTCAATCAGGGTTTTCGCGGATTGCAGGGCAAATATGGCACGCTCAAGATTATGGATACCGGCATTCGCGAGGTGACAATTTTGGGGCAGGCCATCGGCATGGCGATGCGCGGCTTACGCCCGATCGCTGAAATTCAGTATCTCGATTATTTGCTCTACCCCCTGCAACTGATGTCGGATGATCTGGCCTCGCTGCTTTGGCGCACGAAGGGCGGGCAAAAAGCGCCCGTAATCGTGCGCACACGCGGGCATCGCCTTGAAGGCATCTGGCACGCGGGTTCGCCGATGGGCGCGATCATCCATCTCGTGCGTGGGATGGCCGTACTTGTGCCGCGCGACGCCGTGCAGGCAGCCGGATTTTATAATACGCTCCTGAAAGCGGATGAACCAGGCATCATCGTCGAAGTGCTGAATGGTTATCGACTGAAGGAAAAACTCCCCGACAATATTGGCGAAGTGACTGTGCCTGTTGGCGTGCCCGAAACCTTGCGCGAAGGCACGGATATTACGCTCGTCACTTACGGCGCGATGTGCCGTATTGTGCTCGAAGCTGCCGAAGAACTCGCCAAAGCCGATATCAGCGTTGAAGTGATCGACGTGCAATCGCTTTTGCCTTTTGATCTTCACGGTCATATTCTCGAATCGCTCAAGAAGACTAATCGGATTCTCTTTGCAGATGAAGATGTGCCCGGCGGCGCAACCGCTTTTATGTTGCAAGAAATCATCGAGAAACAGGGCGGCTACTATTGGCTCGATTCGCCGGCCGCCACGCTAACGGCAAAGGCGCATCGCCCTGCCTTTGGCTCGGATGGCGATTACTGGTCGAAGCCAAATACCGAAAGTGTTTATGATGCGGTGTATGAGATCATGTCTGAAGCTAATCCGCAGAAGTATCCGTCGTTTTATAACTAGCTAGTTCCTGAGCGGAGGGCTTTGCGAATGCAAAGCACGCAGTCGAAGGACGGGTTCGGATGAGCGCTCTTCGTCTACACTCGCTCCGCTTGTTCCGCTCAGAGACTGGAGGATTTATGCCAACTAAAGTTCTTGTACCCCTGCTTGGGGAAGGTGTTGAAGAAGTAACCATCGTTGCCTGGCTCAAAGCCGAAGGTGATGTTGTCGATGAGTTTGAAGGTCTCCTCGAAGTCGAGACCGATAAGGTTGTAACGGAAATTCCTAGCCCGGCAGATGGCGTTCTTTTACAAATTCTCGAAGCGGAAGAAGAGAAGTCCGTCAGCGTGGGGACTTTACTGGCGTGGATCGGTGAAGCTGGGGAAACTGTCCCGGACGGTGACGAAACGCCCGAAGAAGATAAACCTGCTCCCGTTGTGGAGGAAGCAGTGCCTGTCCCAGAGCCTGTTCCGTCAACATCCGTTGTGGACGCAGCGCCCATCGGACGCGATTCTGCGCTGGGATTCATCTCTCCGGTTGTGGCGAAGATCGCTGCCGAGAATAATATTGATCTGCAAAATGTCAGCGGGACGGGGCGTGGTGGGCGCATCACGAAGGCAGATGTTTTGGCGTACGAGAGCAAGCCAAAGGCTGCGTCCGTATCGAGCGCGGCTCCTGCATCCACACTTAAGGGTGGCACCATCTTGCCGATGACGTCTGTCCGACGTTCAATCGCGAAGCATATGGTTGAGAGTCGCCGCACATCGCCGCATGTCACCACCGTCATGGAGGTGGATTTTAGCGGCGTGATGGCGCATCGCAAGGCGAATAAAGAAGCCTTTGCGCGCGATGGTGTCAAGCTGACTTTTACCCCCTATTTCGTCGCAGCGACAGTAACTGCCTTGAAGGCCTTCCCGATTGCGAATTCGTCGTGGCGTGATGATGGGATTGTTTTGCACAAGGATATTAATATTGGCATGGCGACTTCGCTCGGCGAGGATGGTTTGATCGTGCCGGTCATCAAAAATGCGGAGCGGCTTTCACTACTCGGTTTGGCGCAGACGGTGAACGACCTTGCCGAGCGGGCGCGGACGAAAAAGCTCAAGCCCGAAGAAGTGCGCGACGGGACTTTTTCGATCACTAATCACGGCGTGAGCGGGTCGCTTTTTGCGATGCCGATCATTAATCAGCCGCAAGTCGCGATCTTAGGCGTGGGCGCGATCCAGAAGCGCGTGGTCGTCGTGTCCGATGCGAATGGCAACGATATGATCGCCATCCGCCCGATGGTGTATCTGACGCTGACTTTCGATCATCGTGTGCTCGATGGCGCTGTGGCGGATTATTTCTTGGGGGAGGTTGTTGGGAGATTAGAAGGGAGTTGGTAGAAAAGAGAAGACCCTCGTAAGAGGGTCTTTTGATCTAACATTACTTTGATTGCTGGGCAACTATAAGTTGAAACATCTGTGCTCACAACCATACTTGGAAAGTCGCACCGCTTACTCTAGGGCATAGACGGTCAGTTGCAGATGGGGTTAGCTTGCCAAAACATCACTCGCTTGGTAAAGAATTGATGAATTTGCCAACTAATTCGATAATGGCTCGTTCCTTCTCCCAAGCATCTCCGCCAAAATCGCCATACAAGCGATCTGCGCTAGTGACAATAACCATGTCGAGTTTATCCAGTAAGACTATCTGATTTCCACCATGACCATTCGCGTAGTTGAATTGATGGTCACCTGCCTTGGCGGACCACCACTGATAGCCATACCCGAGGTCGCGGTAGTAACCGTATTTACTGGTTATACCGGGTATCCACCCAGAAATATCGATATTATCCGAGTGCCTTTGCAATGAATCCTCGACCCAGTCAGCAGAAATGACCTGGTTTCCATCGTATTCACCATCGTTGATGTATAACAAGCCAAACTTGGCCCTATCCCGAGCCGTAAGGGGCATTCCATGGGAGCCGTAATAGTAGCTATCTGCATCCTGACTCCAATCTCCTACTTCTGCATCAATTGGTGAAAAGAGATACTCCTGAGCATACGACTTGAGATCTGTGTCGCACTCTCGTGCTACGATAACTCCCAGTATATGAGATGTCAGGTTACTGTACCCAAACTCGGTTCCTGGAATGTTGGTGAGAGGGAATTCGGCGATAAATGGCAACCAGTAGCCCTGTGAAGAAAAAAACGAATCCATATAAGGGGTGCGCTCTTCCCAAAGATACCCAGAACGCATTTGCAACAATTCTCGGATCGTGATTTCCTCCTTCCTCGGATCGTTTATTTTATCGGCGAATTCCGGGAAGAAATCGATCATTTTCTGGTCTATGCTTGAGAGACAGCCTTGATCCACTGCGATCCCGACCAATGCAGATGTAAAACTCTTTGTCGCTGATGCCAGAAATGCCTTTTGCTCAACCGATCCTTCATTGAAATAGTCTTCAGCAATCAGATGGCCGTTCTTAACAATCAGTAGTCCATAGAGAGTGTCTAGTTCTGCCGCGTTATAATATAGCTCTGCTACGAGATTTGGGTCCAACCCTTGCTCTGCCGGTGTTGAAACCTTCCAGTCCTCACCGGGTAGCGGAGCATAGCTAACTGCAAGCTCCGCCGTAGAAGGGCCACATCCAGCTAGCATGGACAGAATCAGAATCACACTGGTGAACAAGAGAAAATGTTGCCGATACAGATTTGTCGGTTTTTTATCTTCATAGTTCATTGTTTTTCTCCTATTGTACGATTTTTAATGCTGATCAAATATTATTTTGATAATGTAGCTACTAGGGGCAATGAAGTAATAACCGCTACCTAACTGTGTGCATCTTCGCAGACCTGAATGATGAAAACCACAAGTTTTCCGTGCCGCTGACGATAATGAACTAATCGGGGTTGCGCCAAATAAACACTGTGATGATCGGAGAAAATATCATCATAATCACACCCGAGATACGGATCCATCTCAGGGCGCGATAGTTTGCTTCAACAAGATCTAAAAGCCCCTTGTAATCACCCCCGAAGAGATGGGTCGGGATAATTTTCCCGGAGGGTTCTTTGCTGCCTACAAAGGTTATCTTATCTCCATTGCTTAGACCACGAATACGAATTGAGCCATCATGCAGTCTTTGTCCATTGTAGTTAGCAAGAAGAAGTAAAGAGCTTACTTGACCAGGTTTGACCTCTTCTGCAAACTCGCCTTCAAAGATCACTTCTGGAACAGATAAGATATTGATAATCTTGTTTGAGACGAAAACGGTTAAGTCCGGGATCACTTGTTTTACTTCAAGCCAGGTGCCTGTTGTTTGCATACAGTCTTCATCATTTGCAATGTCGCATGGATAGACGTCCCATTTCTCTTCTGAGTAAAGGACAAATCCATATGGGGGGATGGCTTTGTTTTCGGAGAGTTGCCCATCAAAAACAAAAGGTGTGTTTGTTGGCGCAGCAGCGATCCCCGAAGGGTTAAAGTGGGGCAGTTCCAGAACCGGAAACCATTCATTCGTTTGGTGATAAGAATCGTTGAATACTTGATAAGCCCCACCGATTAAAAAAGCCAGTCCACATAATATGGCAAAAAAACGATGTCCAACTGATTCAACTACAGGGGATGCTTCTTCAAATTTTAACCATACTCGAGTGCTGGCGCGCCGAGCTATCCAAAGCAGCAGCCACAGGAAACCGAATACGACTGTAATTATCCCTAAATTGATAAAAGCTTTTTGATCTTCCTGACTAAGCTTTGGAAAATATTTTATCAAGGGGAGAAAAATAGGGTAAGTTAATAGAATAACGATGAACCCCAAGAAAAAATATCTTATGATTTTCTCTGCAATTATTTTGAATTTTTGCTTCCCCATCTGAAATATCCTTCCTGTTTATTTAGCAAAGGTTTCTTTTCTCTATCTATCATATCAAAGGGAAAAATAAATAACCAGCAAGTACTTCCCTTGTTAACCAAACACCATTTTCCGAGAGATAAAATTTGTGCCCAGCTATGTGCATTTTTAGAGCCAGAACAACCAAAACCACAGGTTTGCCATGTCGTTGTCCGATGGTGAACGCCCTTTGCTCATCTGACGATAAATGAACGTGTTGTCGCCCTTTACGTTGTAATCCGTTTTGTCGAATGCCGGGCAGAAAACGTTCAGCAGTGCCATGATAGAGAAATTCTGGCGGGGCAATTGCCTCCAAACCCAGATCAATATCAATGGAATGCCCCTGATTGGCACGGATAAATTTCCCGTCTGGCGAGAAAGAGTAGCGCTGTTTGCTGTCTTTGGTAACGATAATCTCGAGTGTTTCGCGCGTGAACTCTGTCCCAGTTTTGTTGATCGCCGTGAGCAATGCATCGACATTTGCCCAGCCTTGTGTATCGAGTGAAAGCCCGATCTTTTCCGGTCGGTGGCGCAGGACTAGGCTCAGGAATTTGCTGAGTTTGGTGAGTGAATGACGTGTCATCTTCGAATTATGTGCATCAGTTTCTCTTTAAAACCATCGAAATACTTTTTGTGTTTTAATATTCTCTATTAAAACATAAAAAGACCCTCGCAAGAGGGTCTTTTGGTCTAAATATTAGTATCCTGCCGATTAGGCTACATCAAAACGATCCGCGTTCATCACTTTATTCCAAGCGGCGACAAAATCATGCACGAACTTCTCTTTCGAATCTTCCTGTGCATAAACTTCAGCCAGCGCCCGCAGTTGCGAGTTCGAGCCAAAGACCAAGTCAACACGCGTGCCAGTCCAGCGCACTGCGCCAGTTTTGCGGTCGTGCGCCTTGAAGACGTTCTCATCATCGGTGCTGGGCGCCCACGCGACGCCCATATCGAGCACATTCACAAAGAAATCATTCGTCAGCGTTTCGGGCTCTTTGGTGAAAACGCCATGCTGTGAGCCGCCGAAATTGGCGCCCAAAACACGCATTCCGCCAACCAGAGCAGTCATCTCTGGGGCGCTCAGCATTAGTAGTTGCGCCTTGTCCACCAGCAGTTCCTCCGCCGAGACACTGTACTTCGCCTTCAGATAATTGCGGAAGCCATCTGCGACGGGTTCAAGCACGGCAAAAGATTCTACGTCGGTATCTTCCTGTAACGCATCCATGCGCCCGGGTGTGAAGGGAACAGTCACAGCATATCCAGCCTTCTTTGCAGCTGCTTCGATGCCGGCATTGCCACCAAGGACGATTAAGTCTGCAAGCGAGACAGGTTTCTCAAAATCTTTTTGGATGGATTCAAGAGCAGCGAGAATGCTCGCCAATTTAGCAGGTTCATTGACAGCCCAACTCTTCTGCGGCTCGAGGCGGATGCGTGCTCCGTTCGCCCCGCCGCGTTTGTCCGAACCCCGGAAGGTGGATGCCGAAGCCCAGGCAGTTGACACTAATTGTGAGACAGACAATCCTGATGCCAGAATTTTGGCTTTCAGATCGGCAATATCTTTTTCGTTGACGAGCTTATGGTCAACAGCAGGGATTGGATCTTGCCAGATCAATGCTTTAGCAGGAACTTCCACGCCGAGATAAAGCGGACGTGGACCCATATCGCGGTGGGTCAGTTTGAACCAGGCACGCGCGAAGGCATCTTCAAATTCTGCGGGGTTCTCAAGGAAGCGGCGTGAGATCTTTTCATAGGCAGGATCGAATTTAAGAGAAAGGTCCGCAGTCGTCATCATCGGGCGATGTTTCTTGGACGGATCATGAGCATCCACGACCATATCTTCTTCTTCTGTATCTTTTGAAAGCCAAATATATGCACCTGCGGGGCTTTTGAGCAATTCCCATTCATATTTGAAGAGTACTTTCAGGTAGCCCATATCCCATGTAGTAGGATTCGGTTTCCACGCGCCTTCGATACCGCTGCCGATCGTATCGCCAGCTATGCCGCTGCCGTGACTGCTCTTCCAGCCGAGTCCCATTTCTTCGATGCTGGCAGCCTCGGGTTCAGGTCCGACCAACGCCGCATCACCTGCGCCGTGCGCTTTCCCGAAAGTATGTCCACCGGCGATCAACGCAACGGTTTCTTCGTCGTTCATCGCCATGCGCGCAAAGGTCTCGCGTACATCATGTCCAGAAGCGGCTGGGATGGGGTCTCCGTTGGGTCCTTCAGGATTGACGTAAATTAAACCCATCTGAACAGCAGCAAGCGGATTTTCAAGGTCGCGTTCGCCGGAGTAGCGTGTGTCGCCCAGCCATTCGTTTTCAGTGCCCCAGTAAATATCTTCTTCCGGTTCCCAAATGTCTTCACGTCCGCCTGCGAAACCGAAGGTTTTGAAACCCATCGATTCGAGGGCGCAGTTCCCGGCAAGGATCATCAGGTCTGCCCATGAAATTTTGTTGCCATATTTCTGCTTGATTGGCCAAAGCAGGCGGCGCGCCTTGTCGAGGTTGACATTGTCGGGCCAGCTATTGAGTGGCGCAAAACGTTGGCTTCCAGTCGACGCGCCGCCGCGTCCGTCGCCGGTGCGGTAGGTGCCTGCGCTGTGCCATGCCATACGTATGAAAAGCGGACCGTAGTGACCGTAGTCGGCGGGCCACCAGTCCTGCGAATCGGTCATCAACTCATAGATGTCTTTTTTGATGGCTTCGAGATCAAGTTTTTTGAATTCTTCGGCGTAATTGAAATCTGCTCCCATTGGGTTGCCTTTGGAAGAGCGCTGATGAAGAATATTAAGATTTAGTTGATTGGGCCACCAATCACGGTTGGATGTACCGCCACCGCTGGCTGTCGGGTTGTGGTGAACAGGGCATTTGCTTTCACTCATTGATATTTCTCCTTTTACTGGGTTTATTTGTGTGTATGAAAATTATTTTGCTGTAAGTTTATTTACAGAGTTGGACTTCTTTTATTGTATGGATTAAAATATAGATAACAATTATCAATTATCTATGCCGCTTATAGTTTTTATCTATGTTTCTTGGAGTAAAAATGGAAATTCACCAACTGAAATACTTTATGGCAATCGTGGACACGGGTAGCTTCAGCCGAGCAGCAGAATACTGTAACGTAGCGCAGCCATCCCTAAGCCATCAGATAAAGAAACTGGAATCCGAAATGGGACAGCTTCTTTTTGATAGGTTGGGGCGGACGGTTGTTTTGACCGATGCGGGTAAGCTGCTGATCCCCCGAGCACAAATCATTCTTGAAGAAATACAAGGCATTAAGATCAGTATCCACTCAGATATTCAGGACAGGGAGGGTACGCTGTCGGTTGGCTTTATCCCCACAATTTCGCCCTTTGTGCTGCCAAGCGTTATCCGCCGCTTTGGGCAGGAATTTCCGAATGCGTCTTTGGAAGTGCACGAAGACTTGACCGAAGACATTGTAAAAAAGCTGGTCACGGTTGAACTGGACGTCGGGATTACCAGTTTACCGATCAAGCATAAGATGCTCCAAACGGAAGAATTGCTGACGGAGACCTTGCTGGTCGCCTCCTCGCAAAAATACGGAATTGCCACCCAGGCTTCGATCCGTGTGAAGGAGTTGGATGATTTTCCCTTTATTGCCCTTAATGAAATGCACTGTTTGGGTGAGCAGGTACAGTCTTTTTGCTATCAGGAAGACGTGGATTTGAACATCGTCTGCCATACATCACAGCTTTCGACGGTGCATAAATGTGTAGCGATGGGTTTGGGCGTCTCTTTGGTGCCGCAGGCATTAGTGCTGAGTGACCCCATCGAGCAGGTTACGTACCGAACTATTAGTGACTCGCTGCCTCAACGTAAAATAGTCGCTACTACACATGCTAAACGGCATCTCTCCTATTTGGCGAGGCAGTTTATTGAAATTGTTCGGGAAGAATACCCGAGGGATGGTAGTGGATAATGTTCTATAAAAATTAGCAGAAAACAGAAGACCCTCTTATCGAGGGTCTCTTTGGTCTTTCTTATAGATCATCTTACTCTTCAGTGATGGTGATGCTCTCGATCGCGTCGCCTATAAAATCAGCGCCCTTTTGCGGATCGCGGCGGGTGATGCCGTTGACCACGTCCATCCCTTCGATGACTTGCCCGAAAATAGTGTAGCCGCCATTAAGCTGCGGGGTCGGGCCAAAAGTGATAAAGAACTGACTACCGTTGGTATCGGGTCCGGCATTTGCCATGGCGACGACGCCAGCTTTGTCGAAGGTCAAGTCGCTATTTTCGTTGATGAATTGATAGCCAGGTCCGCCCATCCCTGTGCCGGTGGGGTCGCCACCCTGTGCCATAAAGCCTTCAAGAACGCGGTGGAAAGTGATGCCGTCGAAGAAGCCTTTACGAGCAAGGAAGACGAAACTATTAACCGTAATAGGCGCTTCTTTTGGATAAAACTGAATGACAAACTCGCCGCCTTTTACCATTTTAACGGTAGCAAAATACTGCACGTTCGTGTCGATGCTCATAGGGGGCGCAGAATCGTAAATTTCGGCTGTGATTTCTGGCGCTGCGTCTGCTGCTGAAGCGGGGGCATCCGCTTCTGGAATACCCTCATGAGGGTTCGTCGGTGGGGCATCCGTTTTGGGATTTGCGGAGGTCGCAATCCACATAACGGCCAAAATCACGACGAGGATGATACCGATATTGGTCAACATTCTCTTTTTGGCTGCTTCTTCAGCAGCTTTGCGGGCACGTTTACTTTTTCTTCTTGAAGCCATTATTTTCTCCTGATTTTTCGGGTTATTGTAGCGGGGAGTGCGGAAATAGGCAAATAAAAAAGCGACGAAGCTCGTCGCCTTTTCTTGAGCGCGAATCTAGTTTTCTTGGGCGAGCCACTCTTTGGCTTCGATCTCAGTGTCGAAGTATTTGAGCGGTTGACCCGTGAGCCTTGTGAGCATATCTGCGAGGTGTTTTTTGATGCCAGTTACGCCGATGACCGCCGCTTTATGGACGTGGTCTTTAGTGAGGGTTGAACTGGCATTGAGGACGGGCATGAGGTCTCCGGCAATGGCAGTATCGGTAAAATTTGTTAAAACCAATAGAGAGTCGAGTGGTTGCTTGACAACAATTGCCTGTACTTCGACTAACTCTTCCTTGACAGCTTGATAGTTGAAGAAATGTTTTGAGAAATCCTGATAGAAGATTTTCTTGCCTTTATATTCGATCCATTTTGAACGCATGGTTATTCTCCCTGCTTCTTTTTGCCGTCAAGATAAAGTGTAATGCCGGTAGCCAATGCACCCAAAAGTTCCCAGGCTGCTACGCCCATAAAACGGGATGGGGCAGCGCCTGCCATGACAGTCAGCGTAAAAATAATGAAGGTCAATCCGCGAAAGGGTACAGTCCAGCGATAGAAGATCTTGAGATCATTCAGGGCAGCCAAAATATAATAGATGCCCATATTGAGTGATGCCACAGACGAGGCAATAACAAAAACAATTGTATAGTCACTGGCAGCACGCGCCGCACGCGGGATCAGCTCAAAGCCTAAGATACCCAGGGTGATCTCAGGTTTTATCAAGCCTGTCAGACCCAGTAGTGCAGCTAATACACCGAAGATGAAGATCGACCAGCCAGAGTAATCTTTTACCCTATAACGTTTATCTTTGGACATATAGAACCCTTCTTTGTGAACATGAGTAGCAAGAATTATACCTGCAATCTTGCGTAGTTTACATTCTTTTTACATCATTGTCATACGCAGATAACCCAACGCTCCTAAAATATAACGTATTGATATAAAGATTAAGAGTCACAAGGAGATTTATAATGTTCAAGAAAATCGTATTGATCGCTTTAGTTGCCATGTTGAGTATTGCCGCACTGCCCACCGCCAGTGTTTCTGCATCTGAATTGACGGACGAAACATCCCCGCCAACGGGCGAGGTGACCGGCGAAAAGCTGGAGGCAGCATGGGAGCGTGCTCTGCTTCTCAACGAGCGCGTTGGGAAGACTTTTGAACGCGTCGACACCCTGACTGAAAAGATCCAAACCCTGATTGAAAAAGCGGACGAAAAAGGCATGGATACCAGTGCCGTACAAGCCGCTCTGGATGCCTTCAACGCTGCTGTAGATGAGGCATATCCCGTTTACGAAGCAGCACAGGACGTGATCGCTGCGCACGCAGGTTTCGATGCCAATGGCAAAGTAACCGATGCTGAAACCGCACAAGCAACGCTCAAATCGCTGGGAGAAAGCCTGAAAGAGATCCGCGGCATGACCGTTGAAAGCGGCAAAGCATTACGTGATGCCATCAAAGCCTTCCGCGAGGCAAATCCACGCCCGGAAAAACCTGAAGGAGCAAGTTTCTCTCCATCCACATCCGGGTAATAATATAAGCCTTGCGAAGGTTTCAAACCTTCGCAAGGCTTATGATCTTTTGACCTTCCCTTCATATTGGCTTAGAATAACAACATCTTTCAAAATAACCCCATCACGAGGAAACTATGTCTATATCAAAAAAAGTTGTTGTTGCTGAAAAAGCCCCCAAAGCGATCGGCCCCTATTCTGTGGGCATGACGCTTGGCAATGTAGTCTACACTGCCGGACAAATTCCGGTTGATGCAGCCACAGGCAAAATTGTCGAAGGTGGCATCGAAGCCGAAACGCGTCAGTCTCTCGCAAATCTTAAATACGTTCTTGAAGCAGCTGGCTCAGATCTGGATCATGTTGTCAAGACCACCTGCTTCTTAGCCGATATGGGTGAGTTCGCTGCATTTAATGCCATCTATGCTGAGTTCTTTACAGATAATCCTCCTGCGCGCTCAACAATTGCTGCCAAAACGCTGCCGCTCAATGTGCGTGTTGAAGTTGAAGCAATTGCCTACATTCCCGAAAAATAATGGCTGAACTGATCCTGCTCGTTGACGATGAGCCCTCCATTGTGCAGCTTGCGCAACTCTATCTTGAGCGCGAGGGTTTTCGCATTGTCTCAGCAGGGGATGGGCAGGCTGCGTTGGACGCTGTTGCAAGCCAACGTCCTGCCTTGGTCGTTCTGGATGTGATGCTCCCGGAAGTGGATGGTTTCGAAGTCTGCCGTCGTTTGCGCGCGCAGGATGACCCCGTCGCTATTTTGATGCTGACCGCACGCGATGATGATATCGATAAAATTATCGGGTTGGAATTAGGCGCGGATGATTACCTCACCAAACCTTTCAACCCGCGTGAGTTAGTGGCGCGCGTTAAAGCCATTTTGCGCCGCGACGCTCGTGCATCACAGCCTACTTCCGTTAGTTTGCATCTCGGCGACTTGAGCATTGATGCCGCCAGCCGCGAAGCACGCGTGGACGAAAACTTGCTCGATCTGCGCACCAAAGAGTTTGACTTGCTCCTGACCCTCGCGGAACATCGCGGTCATGTTCTTAGCCGTCAAAAATTACTTGAGCTTGCCTGGGGATTTGATTTTTACGGGCAAACACGCACAGTAGATGTGCATATTGCGCACTTGCGAAAAAAACTTGGCGGGGGCAATGTCCAGATCGAAACCATCACGGGGATCGGTTATAAATTGGTTGTTGCCGAATAGAAAAAATAGACGTTGTCATTACCCTTTTGGGCACGCGTGCGAAGAGAGTTTTATCCGACGAAGCAATCTCCCCGGCAGATAGGGAGATTGCCGCGTCGAGCTACGCTCTTCTCGCAATGACAATGCCTCTAATAAAAAAGCAGGTCAGCTTATAAAGCTGACCTGCTTTTTTACATTTCTATGTATGGGGAATATCTATTCTTCGCGGCTCAACTTGCGCAATTTCATTCTAATCTCGCGCCATTGAATTTTAGAGATGCCCAATTTCTGGCGAATTCGGTCGTGCTCCATCCCGTTTTTGAAATCGACGAGAACGCTTGTCCAGCGGCACATATCGAAAGAGAGATGTTTCTTGAAGCCGGCTTCTTCGCCGATATCTTCGAGTAGATATTCCAGCCGGCGGGGCGACCAAGGGAAGAGTTGGTCGACTGGCTCATATTGCGCAACGTATTCGTGATAGGCTTCGATCCACTCGTCGGTGAGTGGGATCTTGCGCTCTTTGTAGCGGTTGGCAGGGCTTGCATAGCGGATGAAGACATATGGACCTTCAGGATCATCCAACTCAATATGGTTGAGATGAATGCCAAGACATTCGCTTTTCTTCACGGCAGTTGTCAATAATAACGAGAGCAAGGCGAAGAGGCGTGCGTCCGGTTTTTTATCTGTACGATGCTTGTTGGCGGCGTCCAGTGCGGCTTGCATTTCTTCGTCCGTTAAAACTGTCGGCAACGGGGAAAGGACTGAGCGATTGGGTACTTTTTCGCCCGGATCGATCAGCAGAACGCCAAATTGATGCAGCCAGCGAAAGAAGGATTTTGTGGAAGTGATGCGCCGTGCGAGGGTTTTGGGGCTACATGGCACGCCGCGCTCTTTTTCCATCCAATCGAAGTAGCGGTTGAGGTCTTCGGTAGTGATCGCGCCGAGGCTGCGGTCTGGGGGCAGGAATTCGGTAAGAATGCGAATATCAGAAAGAAAGGCTTTAACGGTGTTGGGCGAACGCCCTTGATCGTTGAGATACATCTCCCAAGCCTGAATGGCGGGGGTGAGGGGTGTTTGGGCGTTAAGATGTGCAGAACCTGCGGTCATCGGAATCTCCTTGATAGAAATTTCGGATAGTCTATGCGTATAGTTTATCCGAGGAAGAGGGTGATGTCAAATCAGTTCTGGCTTTTCTGTGATCATTTTTATGAATATATCAACCAAAGCAGGATCGAAATGTTTTCCTGATTGTTCCTGGATATATGCGAATACTTCGTCTTTTGGTAAAGCGTTTCGGTAAGGGCGATCTGATCTGAGTGCATCCCACACATCTGCTATAGCAAAGATGCGTGCGGCCATAGGTATTTCTTTCCCTTTAAGTTGCTGAGGGTAACCAGTGCCATCCCATTTTTCATGATGAGAGTAAGGGATATCCAGTGCCGGGCGCAGATAATCGATTTTCGCAAGGAAGCGTTGCGCGTAAATTGGGTGCTCGCGCATAATTTTCCACTCACTGTCTTTTAGCTCACCCTTTTTTAATAAAATGCTATCAGGAATGCCCATCTTGCCTATGTCGTGCAGCAAAGCCCCTCGTCTTATGTGGGTCAGTTTTTCATCACTAACTCCTATTGCTTGTGCGAGTTCGACGGTTAGCTTTGTTACGCGCTGTGTATGATGTTCAGTCTCTTTATCGCGCATATCTAATGCTTGCACCCATCCTTCGAGAGTGGCATCATAAGCGCGAAGTAATTCAGTGTTGGAGCGTTGTAAGCTATCGAACATGGTTGCGTTATCAATTGCGATAGCGGCTTGTCCTGATAAGGTTTCCAGTAGCTCTAGCCACTCCAGGGTCGGATCAATATTCGTGCGGTGGAAGATTTCCAGCACGCCTTTTATTTCTCCTTTTGCAATTAAGGGGACACCATAATAAGCGGTGAAGTTTTCATTTACTAGTAAAGGAGCACTATTTAATTCACTTTCGTCCTTAAAAATATCTTCTACATGGATCATGCGACGTTCTTTAGCTGCTTTGCCTGCGTAGCCTTCTCCCAAGCGTAAGTAAGTATGTTGTAAAGCAGAGGTTTGAAACCCTTGTCTTGCAGCGCATTCCAAAGTTTGCATGTGTGGGTTGTACAAGAGCACATCTACGGCATCTACAGCAAGTTGATTTTTAACCTCTACGAGCAGAATTCTCAAAATTGGACGTAAGTCTACGGCACCAATGATCGCATTATCTATATGTCGTAAAGCCGTTATTTGGCGGAGGTGTTCTTGTGTTTGTTCGTAAAGACGGGCATTTTCGAGAGCGGACGCGGCTCGATTGGCAAAAACTGACATCAAGCGTTCATCATTTTCGTTAAATGCTTCTATTTCAGTACTTTGTATATCGAGTGCCCCAATTACCTTCCCCCCAACCTTCAAAGGGATTGTTAGTTCTGAGCGCGCAGCTTCCCAATTGGGGAGATAATCAGCACACTTAGACACATCTGGTGTGTTGATTGTTTGTCCCAAGCGAATAGCTTTTGGAACGACGCCCAGACCATCGAGCGTTAACGTTGCTTTATTTGCTTCATGAGAATAAGGCCCTGCTACAGCGACGCGTTTCAGATATGATCGTGTTGAATGTGGATGTTTTTCGATCAATAACAGGCTGCAATTGGATTTTCCAAACTCTTCTAAAACGGCCTTTACAATAGCTTCGGCTAGATGCTTTGGTGTCGGTGTTTCGCTGTAGATCAATGTTTCTGAAGCACGATACAGACGTGATATTTCTTCATTCCGCCGCTGTATTTTTTTATCAGCTTGTACGCTATCTGTGATGTCCTGCATAGCTCCAAATATTCGTACAACTCTATTTTGGTCAGCATTCCATTCTGGGCGAGCGTAGTTGCGTACCCAGCGGACATCGCCGTTTTTTATAACAACGCGCAGTTCTCGCTCATCCGTTTTTCCATCAAGAAGTCTCTGTATCATTTCAAGGGCGATCGGCATATCTTCGGGGTAAATTAAACTTTGCCACGCCTCCTGTTGAACTAACTCTATAGCATAAAGGTTGATCGTCTTCGAGAAAGCTTCGGTCGCCCACTCGACGTTGATGCTCCCATTAGGGCTTATTTGTAGTACATAGGCAAGGTCTGAAACAAGGTCTTGTCCTGCCTCAGCGCAAAATGGAATTTTGGCAGCCATGTTATAGTTCACAACA
>JABGQU010000178.1 GCA_018648605.1 Anaerolineae bacterium
ATTTCCTTTCAACAATTAGGATAACCCATTTACACACGAAATCTTACACCCTCAAGATTTAATCAAGCTAATCCCGCCTTCTTCATTTGCACCAACGGAGATCGGAGAAAAAACCTACTATTGTTTTAGCAAAAACGTCCATATTGCTTCTCTTGGTAAAGTGCGTCTGGTCTTTTCCTTTGAAAACCCTGAGCTAGATGGAACTTGTGCGATCCTGATCTCCAATCATCTTACATGGAACGCAAAGAAGATCATTGAAACTTACCTTTTGCGTTGGCCTATCGAAACCTTTTATCAGGATGCTAAACAGCATTTGGGTCTCAACGATTATCGCATGCGAAATTCCAAAGCCATTCAAAAACATTGGTCACTGGTTTTCTTGGCATATTCGTTCCTGCACTTGAATACTTTGCCTGTATCACGACGAAAAAAGGAAAAGAAACCCTTTCAATCCATTGGGCAAATCGTGCGGCAGCAAACTCAAAAGCTAATCCAAAATCTTCTTCTGCATACTCACCAATTACTTGAGCAGGGCATTGACGTATCTCTAGTCTTTTCGCAATTGTTTGCTAAGCAAGAGTATACGATGGCTGCTTCAAACTAAAAACACAACTATCGAGTAACTACCAATGAAATGCCAAAAGCCTGCGCTGGATGCTCAAATAAGTGCAAGATAAAGGTGTGTACCAAGTGGATACCTGCCAGTGACGATAAGTGCACTAATCCAGGTTCTGGCGGCGGTTGCTGTGTGCGTGAAGAGATTGTTTGTGACCCTAATTGTGAAGAACCAGTTCCGGATAGCCCGCCTACACTCAGTAGTGATGTGACCTGCTCAGCTTGGGGTGCCAACGGCTGGTGTATTGGCAGCGCAACCCTGGATTTCACCGCCACAGAATCCAAAGGGCGCACGCTCCTGCTTTACGGCAACATCCTCGGCTCAGACTTTTCCTGTAATAACGGCAGTCCGATCCCCAACCCGGCATCCTGCTCGGTGCCTTTACCTGAAGGCAATGCAGTCGCTAGCTATGCCGCCACCTCGTCGCTCAATATGACCACCGGCGGTAACCAAGCCTGGAAACGCGACATCACCGCACCCACACTCAACGGTAGCTTCGACCAAAGCGCTAACGGATTGAACTGGTTCAGCAGCGCCGTCAACCTGAGCGTCACAGCCAGCGATGTGCTCTCCGGCATCGCCAGCATTGAATATTCCTACGACAACGTCACGTGGCAGCCTTACTCCGCGCCGCTGCATTTCACAGACGGCAGCACCCCGATCTATCTCATCACCCATGACGGGGCGGGCAACGCAACCACCTTCAGTGAGACCGTCCAGGTCGACAGCCAAGCGCCCCAACTGAGCCGCACCCTGAGCGGCACAAACGGCACCCCGCCCTGGTACATCTCCGACGTGCAGATAGAACTCTTCCCCAGTGACGCGGCTCCCTCTTCAGGCACGCAGTATTTCGCCTACACGTTGGACGGCACAAACTGGATTTCTTATACGGCACCTATCCCCTTGTTCGAGGGCGTTTACGCTTTTGCATCCCTGCTGGTGGACAATGCAGACCATCAGGCAGCGCTCGCCGAAGAGATCAAGATCGACACATCCGCGCCCGAGATCAACGTGACGCACGCCGGGACACAGGGTTCCGCCAACTTCTACACCTCGGCGGTGACGTACGAAATGACCGCCAAAGACAGCATTTCGGGCGTTACGAAAAGCGAATACAGTCTGGATGGCAGCACCTGGCAGCCCTACACCGTCCCGCTGACGATCGCCGATGGCTTCCACGAATTGCAATTCAGAGCGGAGAACGCAGCCGGTTTGGAGACCCTCACCGAAATCTACACCTTCCAGATCGACACGCATGCCCCCGGCATAAAACTGCCCAGCCGCTGGTATCTTTGGGAGACGGGCGAGTTATTCGTCAAGGACGAGACCAGCAAGATCAAGACAGTGACCTTTATCGTGCGCGATGGGCAGAACCGCTGGAAGAAATTCGAGCAAAGTTGGGACGTCAACCGCCACGAGTTCTCACGTTCTTTGTCGTGGAAGCGTGTCTTTGGCGACGGTGTCACCGCGCCGGTGGGCATCTATCCCGTGACGGTCATCGTCGAAGACAGTGCCGGAAATACCAGCCAGCGAACGGCAGAGATCGTCATCCCCGCGCCGAATGCGGCACCCTTGCCCACATTTACCCCCACGCCTGTTGCAGCGCCTGTCGAAGCACCACCGGAAGCACAGGCTGAAGCTCCGGCAGCGATTGTTATTGAAACAACATCCACGCCTGTGGATGAAATAGTTGTTTCGCCATTATTGTTAACCGACCCTGGCGAGACAACCCCATCTGCGCCACAACCACTGAACGCCAACGACCTGCTTGCCATCACCGCTGCTGCTGCAACGGGGGCATTTGTCGCCACACAGCGCAAGAAAAGTACCTTCACAACAACCAGCGCCCAGAAAGCTGCCAACGCAACTGCATCTGACGTAGCTTGGGGTTCATCTGCGGTAGCGACCATTACAGCGTTCAAGGCTGAGAATGAAGAACGGATGAAAGAGGAAGCAGAGGCCCGACGAAGGGCGGCAGAAGCAGCCGCTTCACGCAGGCAGAGCAATTACATGCAGCGTCGCGCGGCTGAAAAAGAAGGGCGTCTCGCTCAATATCTGCGCGAAAAGAATATGACAGATAAGGAGCGCAAACAGCGCCAACAGTTGCAAGCAATTTGGGATAAGAACGGGCGAGATATTTATGACGCAAACCAGGCATTTAAGGAAGCCTACGGCAAAGAGATGGATACCGCCACCAGAGAGCAAGCCATCAAGGATGCGACGGTGAATGGACATTTCAGTGCCGGAGCCTATGCAACGAACTTGAACACCGCGCGGCAAGCTCAGGCGAAGAAGGATAATCCCTATGCCGGAGCCGCGGACCGCATCCGTGCTGCTGCGAACGAGATCGAAGATGAGAAGAAGATTGGCTATGTGGATAGCGAGAGAGATGAAGTCCGCAAGATAATCGCCTTGAACGAAGAGAAGAACGCCCCCGTAGATTCTGCGACAGCAAGCTATATGGCGATGGCTGCGGCAACAAAGGGAGGAAATCCGTACAAGATGGCTTCGCCTATGCAGCAAGATGATGATCCGCTAGAAGAGTGCAAATGGTGGCAGTTCTTATGCCGTTGGAGGAAAAGTCGAGAAGAGAAGAAAAGACAATCAGTACCTATATCAACGCCTGCTTTTAATCCAACTGAAAATGCCATTCGCACACAAGTTGCTGGAACAATGCTTGCGCCAACTGCACAACCAACTCCTACCCCAACGCCAATGCCTCTTTCTCTTAGAGTGGCGACATTAGCACATCAAAATTTTCAATTGAATAATCCTAATTACTATAGGTTTGGATTTGCAGGCTGGGACAATCGCCAAACAAATTGCTCAAATTTTGTTTCCCAAATTTTATGGGATGCAGGTGTTCGCTTTCCTGGCTCAACATGGAATGGTGACACATTTAAAAGTAATCCGACGGGCACTCACGATAACGCTCCTTGGTATAGCACCCCGACCCAACAAGAACTTTTCTCATCATATAACGGTGAATTTCGTATAGCTCTGAATGAAAATGTTGCCCTCCGAGATGATCCAAATTACCTTCGAGTATTAGAAAACTACCCTCAACTATTTGCGCCGGGCAACATGGTTTTTACAAAAAACAGAGTGATTATGGCTCATAATGGAGAAGTAATAGGAGATGGGATTGTTGGACAATTCTCACATGTAGTATTGGTAGATATTAACTCTACACTTGGAAACCCTCTTGTTGTTGAGCAAGACGGCCCCGCAGATTATATAGTAAAGAATGGGTCATATAAGACAACCTGGGATGCTGATGCAAATGATTATTTCTACGAGAGAAATTTGAACCCTCATAGGGAGGTCCGCTCATTAAGTGACATTCCAACCATTGAAATCGACGATCAAAGCAGAACCGTAACATCTTATCCAAGCGAAATTTCAATTATCCCTGTTGAACCCATAAATTTGGAAGCCTATGGTGTAGATTCTGATAATCTGACTCCAGGTTCCCTACGTTATGAGAATAAAGATTGCTATACTATTCAA
This sequence comes from Anaerolineae bacterium, assembly GCA_018648605.1. Lineage (GTDB taxonomy): Bacteria > Chloroflexota > Anaerolineae > Anaerolineales > Villigracilaceae > Desulfolinea. The sequence goes on from JABGQU010000178.1 coordinate 4,127, forward strand.
CCATCCTTACTCTATTGCCCCCCTACGGTCTCACCATGAAGAAATATACACTATTGTTTTTTCTGCTTATTCTTATGAGCGGCTGTTCAAAAACTTCTGCTAAGATTCTACCTAACAGCACATCTACAGTAATTGCATCAACAGAAGCTATTTACACGGCATCCAATACCACTACTCCACATCAACCTACAGTAACGCCATTCCCTCCGTTAGGA
>JABGQU010000179.1 GCA_018648605.1 Anaerolineae bacterium
CTATACTAAAAATGCCAGACCAGTCTGATATGGTCTGGCATTATATTTCAATCGTAAGAGTTCTAAAAAACCAAATATCTGGCAATTGCCATCCCGATCGTTGCTAAGATCAAAGAAGTGGCATTCAGCGTTCCACCGATACCCAGCGCTTTGCCGATCTTTTGCAATTGAGCAGCCTGCTCAGCGGATGGCGGTGCACCTTGCGCCTGAATTTGTCCACCCAAAACTGCCAGGGCATTTGAATTCCGGTTTTGAAAAACGCCCACGATCAACCCGAGAAAGGCAAAAGCTGCAGCAATGCTATAGCCAATCCCTGGGCCTGAACCCATCCAGGAAGATTGAAAGCCATTGCTACTGAACCAGAACAAGATCGAACCTGCGATAATACTCAATAGTGCAGAGGACCACATCGCAAGATTGAATGTAGTTTGACGCATAAAGTGCCCCATAAATTTTTTCCCAGCATCCTGTGTCGCATTAACTGTGGGGCTGATAAAAAAGGTCAGCATCAATGCTGCGCCGACCCAGAATGTGCCTGCCAAAATATGAACCAATCGCAAGATAACCAATAAGATGTACATTTGCCGTCCTTTTTGTCGAAGCTGAATAAATTTTCCCCTAAATATTACTGTATTTATCCGAATACTTCAACTCAAGCCCCTCTCAGCGCCGCAGCAGACTTGGGAGAATCTTACTCTATTGCATCTTTCAGCTTTTTTGCCATCTCGCCAAATTGAGATGTGTAGCGCATCTCCTCGGCACGCGGACGAGGGAGTTTCACATCCATATCCAGTTTGAGACTGCCGGGGCGTTGCGTTAGAACGATGACACGATCTGCAAGGAAGAGGGCTTCACTGATGGAATGCGTGACCATAATAACGGTCTTTTGGCGGGCTTGCCAAATGCGCAGTAATTCTGTCCCCATGCGGTCACGCGTTAGGGCGTCGAGGGAGGCGAAGGGTTCGTCCAGGAGCAGGATGTCTGGGTCGTGTACCAAGCTGCGGGCAAGAGCGACGCGGTGCGCCATCCCTCCTGAGAGATCGCGCGGCAAGTTTTCCTCGAAGCTTTGCAACCCGACCAAGTCAATCAGATCCTGTGCTTTGAGTGCGGCTTGCGCTGAATCTAAACCATCCAACTCGAGGGGCAGGGTGATGTTCTTGAGCACGCTACGCCAGGGCATCAGATTGGAATCTTGAAAAACCATCCCGATTCTCGGTGTGCCACCAGCAAAGTTGATCTTGCCCTGCGTGGGCGTAAGCAGACCGGCCAAAACGCGCAGGAGCGTGCTTTTGCCACAGCCCGAAGGCCCCACGACACAGACAAATTCCTGCGGGCAGACTTCGAAGGAGATATTTTCAACCGCGTGTAAGCCACCGTTATCGTCGGGGAAGATCATGTCCATTTGCTGGACGGAGAGGATGGGAGTTTTTTGCATGTTTTTGTAGGGGCTGGGCGACCCAGCCCCAAGCTCTTTTTATGGGAGGTAATCGTTCGAATAAGCCGCGTTAATGTCGATCAATTCAGGGATCATGCCCATCTCGAAGAGAATTTCGTTCATATTCTCCCAAGCTTGTGGATCGGAATACCCAAGGCTTTCAAGTTGCCAGGTTTCGATGGATCGTGCCAAAATCTGTTTTTGGACAGCTTCGTCAGCCTCCGCCAAATTCTCAACATATTTTGTGCTGATCTCATACGCTTCATCGGGGTGAGCAGCGGCATACTCCACGCCGCGCAGAAAAGCGGCGACCATTGAGCGCACCAGCTCAGGATTTTCGGCAATTGTTTTTTCATTGGAGATCAACCCATTAGATGCCAAATTAACATGATCAGCAACACGAATTTCGCTCACAGCGTAACCCTGCGCCGCCAACTGGATCGGCTCGTTCGCCGTATACCCAACAATCGCCTGCTCCTGATCGGCAGCCAATGCCTCGACCTGATTGTAGCCAATCGCATCGAGGCTCAGGTCAGTTTCGCTCAAACCATTCGCGTGCAAAAGAGCGATAAATCCGATGTAATTTGCGCCAAAGAGACCGGGCAGCCCGATTTTTTTGCCCACCAAGTCAGCAGGGGATGCAATGCCCAATTCGGTTTTAGAGACGACTGAAACAGGATAATCCTTGTACCATGCCGCGACATAAACAATAGGTAGCCCGTTAGCGCGCGCCAGAGGAACTTGCTCCCCTGAAACAACAGCAAAGGGGAGAGAACCGGCTCCCACTAACGCGACCCCGTCAGTCTCGAAGCTGTAATCAAATTCGAGTTCCAAACCTGCTTCCGAAAAATAGCCTTTTTCCACGGCAACGTAATAAGGCGCGTATTGGATATTGGGGATATACCCCATCGGCAAGCGGATATTAGTCAACGCGGTCGGTACGGGCGTGGGAGCAGGTGCGCTGCTACAAGCAGCGGTGAAGAGTGCAATGATAGTGAGAACAAAGAAAAGACGTGCAATTTTGGACATGAAATACTCCTTAGGACTTACGCAAAACGCTTTTTTGTCTAGTAGCAATGCTCTGCGTTGCTACTTTCTACAGTGTCCCAACGCAGAGCATTGGGAATAGGACTTAAAAATGCGTAAGTCCTACTCCTCTTTTTTAACGTGATTTTCGCGAATATTTTTACTGATACCTGATTACTTATTGTGGCTTACTGACTCCGCCAGGCCTGCCACTTGAGCAGATAATTCTCTAACCACGCCACCACGCCGTATAAAACCAACGCCAGCGCAACGAGAGCAAAGATAGCGACGAAAACCAACGCGGTGTCATACTGTCCGCGCCCAACATTGATGAGGAAACCCAAGCCCCGATCGGCGCCGACAAATTCACCGACCACTGCCCCGATGACAGAGAGAGCTGCACCTATACGCAGTCCGCCAAGAAATACGGGTAGCGCTGCAGGGATTTCGAGATAGCGCAAAGTTTGCCAACGTGTGGCACGCAATGAGCGCATCAGATCACGCAGGGCGTTTGGAACGGCGCGTACACCAACGATGGTATTAACTAAAACGGGAAAGAAGACGATCAAGGCGCAGATAAGCACCTTCGAGAAGATGCCAGGGCCGAACCAGATGACGAGCAGCGGGGCAATCGCTACGACGGGCACAGCCTGGCTGGCAACGAGATAGGGCGCGAGAAGTTGTTCAAAGAGGCGTGACTTTGCGAGTAGATATCCGAGTACGGTAGCGAGCGTACTGCCGGTGAGTAGCCCGAGCAGTACTTCGCCGAGTGTCACGCTTGTGTGGCGGAGCAAGCTTCCATCCGTGAGCGCGCGCGCGAAGCGAGTCCCCACATCAGCAGGTGAGGGGAGGATGAAAGCAGGCAGATCAGTGAATTGAATAAGAAGCTGCCAGCCTGCCAGCGCAAGGAAAAGGGAGAGGAGCGCTGTCCAGAATTGGGTTGCGCGGCGCGGGGATGATTTTAGCTTGCGAACGAGGTGGATATCCATGGAGCCTCGAATGTGCGGAACAAAAAACGCTCCGCAGATTTCCTTGCGGGGCGTGGGTATAGATAAGCAAGCTGGCGCGCAAATTGCATAAAAAATCCCGAAAACGAAATGTTCTCGGGGTAAATGCACAGCCAACATTGGCATATGCCAATGCTGCTTTGAGACCTTCTACTATCCGGACTATACCGTCGGCTTTGGAATTTCACCAAATCATGTGCTTCGATAAACTCAGCACTCGTGGGCTGTACCACCGATCGGGAATTCGCTCTTGCGAGCGTCACCCTGCCCCGAAGGTTAATTTGAATGTACCTTGATTATAGCCGCTTAGGCTGGAAGGGCAATATGAGTTTTGTTAGATATTTCAAATAAGAGCAATCATATTGCATGTTGTGCTGATGGCGCTTCCAACACCTCGATATTGACTAGCACTTTCGAGTTTGGCAGATAATATACACGGTATTGATGTCCGTTGAGCAGTGTATGGTAGGCTAAACTGGAGTGAACCATAAAGCGTGTTTCGTCAATTTTGTAATAGTAGCTAACGCTCTCGTGACCGTCATTGTCGGTACTCGTCGTATAAGTAGAGAAGCCGATGCCATCCATACTCTCGACCCTTTTTTCTGAAACATTTTTTAGCGCAACGAAAAAAGCCCGTCCAAGAAAAAAGAACATAAGAAAGGAAGCTCCAATCAAGATATAGGTCTTGGTGCCTGGTTCGGGCAAGCCAAATTTTATAAGTTGAAAAACACCTATAGCGATCAAACCAAAGAGGAAGAGACCAATGCCTATAATGCGCCTATGGATGATCTTCATTTGCGAGGGAGCTAAGTAGGTGTCAAAAAGTTCCTTTATACTTTCAATAGTTGATATATTTT
>JABGQU010000180.1 GCA_018648605.1 Anaerolineae bacterium
TGAAGGACGAATGAAAATCTAAATCCCATTTACACAATTTTCTTGACACTCCCCTAGCGGGGCACTTTGTGCTGAGCAGGGGATTTATCCCCGCTCAATCATTGGGAGCAAAGCAACAAAGCGATTTCACTCTTCTTCATCTATTCTCTCATAAATCGGGACAATCTTATCATCACGATGATGTTCTTTTTGTTTGGCAGCATATGCCATAACTTGTTCTAAGTTTCTCTCACTGACACTCAAAGCACCATAGCCAGCCTGCCATTGAAATTTTTCACCGCCATCTTTTAGATTATTGATGGCAAAAGAACTTGCGCCTTTGAGCTGGCGAACAACATCTGCTAGACAAAGCCTCGGCGGGATGGAGCAAACGACATGAACATGATCATCCACATTTCCGGCGGCATGCATCTTTATACCAAATTCTTTGGCTTTATTATAGAGGACACCGTAAAAGACCTTTTCACGCTCGCCTGTGAGAAGCGGCTGGCGTTCAAAGGTTGACCAGATGATATGGTAGTGGAGGCGCCAGTATGTCATTTTTTCTCCCTTTTATCTTCGGTGCGGGCTGAAAGCCCTGCCTCATGTCGTGGAAGCCCCTGCGGGGCTGGACGGTTTTAGCCTCGGAGAGGCTTTCACGTATTGAGCAAGGGATTTTAATCCTGTTGCGATCAGTTTTTCAAAAACCCAGGCAATGTTGCCAGCCCAGCTTCCGTCATTCTACCTTGCTCGATCAATCTGCGGGCACGTTTCACGTTGGCGGGTGACCAGTGGCTACTTTCTCGCCGTGGCGAAAAGCGGACGGCGAAACGTTCAGTATCGAGGGGTTTTAAGCGACTCTGAATCCAGCCGTAGCAGAGGGCTTCTTCCACGGCTTGAGCGATGCTCAGGGTTTGTTTGCCTGAATCCTTTTTGAAGAATGCCAACCAGATTTCTGATTCCGTTTGGTGGTTATCATCCAACCATTGGCGGAATTCTTCCGGGTGGTTCAGGGTGAGCATGAAGAAGATATCCATATTATTTTAGCTATAGTACAGTCTCTGAGCGGAAGGCTTTACGAAGTAAAGCATGCAGTTGAAGAGCGATTTTCCAAGAACGCCGTCCTTCGACTACGCCGATACTTCGTATCGCCTCCGCTCAGGAGCTGATTTTTTCATCAACTCTTATCATCGTCGCCTGCATCAGCGCGACAAGTTTACTCTCGTCGCCTTGAAAAGCCAAGACCTCCCCTGAACAAACCGTCAAGGTTCGTCCCGCTTTGATGACCTTGCCGATAGCGACAAATCGCTCCCCGATGGCAGGCGACATGAGATTTACTTTGAACTCTACGCTCAAAACGCGTGAGCCGAGGGGCATGAGTGTATAAGCGGCGTAGCCACAGGCAGAATCGACGATGGTGGTCACGATCCCTGCATGGAGAAAGCCATCTTGTTGGGTGATGTGGTCGCTGTAGGGCAGATTGATATGCACTTCACCAGGTTTGATTTCTCCAATGGTCGCGCCGATGGTTTTCATTGCGCTTTGTTGGTCAAAGCTCTCGCGGATGCGAGTCTCGTAGTTAGGGTCAGGAGGGGTGAATTGGGGCATTTTTCCTCTGGTAAGCTGAGTAGTACAAATTATCAAGATCATTATACGTCAGGCAAAAAAAAGAGAGCGAGCAGAAAACTCACTCTCTTAATCTCAAAACTTCATCAAAATTATTCTTCCGGCACAGCCGTCGAGATGAATTGAATTTCGCCAATATCAACAGTTTCTCCCGCAGCCACCACCACAGGGAATTCATAACCGGCATATTCGTTTGCCAGGATCAACGTCTGCGTGCCAGCGGGAACGTCATCAACGAAAAAATCTCCTTCGGCGTTTGTTTCGGCTTCAATATCTGTCCCCAAAACGAAGATATAGCCTTGAAAAGGTTGCCCGCTATCATCCAGCGCCTGTCCGCTTAGGCTACCTTTCCCTGCCAGCAAAGCAGATGTGTCGCTTTGAGCGAAAGAAACCGCCACAAAAAATAGCAGAAGCACCACCAGAAGTAAAACGAGTGTGCGGATGCGTTTTCTGCGCGCCGATGGATCAGATAGTTTCTGTGGAATACCATCTTCAAATTCTTTCAGAGAGGGGGAGTTTTCAAAAGCCATTACTGACCTCCTTCATTCGCGGAAAGCTCACCAACAGAGAGATTATCTACACAAATTTCTGTGCCATTCCAGGAGCGTAGCCCAATGCCACCTTCTGAGTAAGTATCATCCTGCCCCACAAGGACCTCCTCGCCGTTTAGATAAATAGTGAAAGTATTGCCGCTAACGTCAATTTTCATATCATGCGATTCATTATACCAATCGTAGTCTGGCAAACGTTTTGTTGCAAAGGGATATAACTCACTGCCATTTACCCATTTCCGCATGATGATCGAGCCGCCCCGCCAGCCGGGATCATATTGCACAATATATCCATCGGTGCGTCCATCCAGGTCTGTGCCGCGGAAGAAAACGCCATAGCCATTTCCACGTGTAAGCTCTGCGCCGCTGAGATCGATCGTGTAATCAGACATATTCGCCATATCCTGAGAGCATTTACTATAGTTTTTTGCCCAACCGGATGTGCACATCTTGCCATCGATATTGGAGAAATTTCCCCAATTTGTTTCCCAATCATCGAGAGTCGCGAAATCGTCCTCGCAGTAAACTTGCTCCTGCGCACAAGCTTCGTTTGCGCCCAATCCTTCTGCCGCCGCACAATAAACGTCGCGCACGCTGTAGCCTGTTACTTGCAAAACACCAGCAACACCTACGATAACCAGCATAAGAATAAGTGCGTATTCCACCAGACCTTGCCCTTGTTGGCTTTTATAAGACACAAAAGTTTTCATACCTGTCTCCTCGAATAAGTTTATGAAGCCGCTTTTGCGCGTTTGCGGGCACGTTCTGCAACACGCTGCCAAGCTTCAGTAGGATTTTCTGGCTTCTTCTTTTTTTGTTCAGGCTCACTCCAATAATAGACCAGGTCTTCGAGCAATGCGCCGAGAGCCGTTTCGGGCGCATTCAAGATCGGTGGTTTGCCTATCGTGATCGCGCTAACGATAGCATCTGCCACATAGGGGATCACAATTGGCAGCTTGCGTTTCAGTGCAGTCTCGATCTCGCCGCGTGGTAAGCCCTGGCTTTGGAAATTCCAATTTAGCACAAGTTCAATTTTCTCTTCAGGGTAACCCAACTCTTCAAAAACGCTCAACGCCATCCCTGCCGAGCGGACTGATGCCATTTCTGGCGAGAGCATCATTAGAATCTTGTCGGCCGCATCCAATGCGGCGAGGGTTGTCGGGGAAAAATCGTGGGGTAGATCAAAGATGAGATAAGGGTAGCGCGCTTCCAGGAGTTCGATCACGCGCACTGCTTTCTCCTCAGTGATCAGATCGGCATTAATCGCGCTGCGTGGTGCAGCTAGAACGCGCGTCCCGCTACTGTGGCGGAGCATAACCTGCTCTAATAATTCGGTATCCATCTCTTCGGTGGGAATAGGTGCTAGATCACCCCAGGTATTGCGAATTGGCAAGTCGAGCATGAGCGCGCTCTGACCGTTGACGAGTGCCATATCTACCAGGACACTTTCTTTTCCCCAAAGCTGGGTCATCCCCGCAGCCAGATTTGTTGCCAAGGTTGAAACACCGACCCCTCCGCGGAGCGAGTAGACTGCCACTTTGTGGGCTTTGTGTATTTCAGTTTTCTCTGCACGCGCTTCAAGGTGACGTAATAAAACCTTCACACGTGCCTGTAATTCAGCTGGAGCAAAAGGCTTTGAGAGAAAATCATCGGCGCCAGCATCGAAGGCTTTCAGGCGGTCATCCACGCTTGAGAGGGCTGTCAGGATAATAACCGGGATGCTTTTTAAGCTCGGGTTTTCACGCATTCGCGCACAAAGTTCGTAACCGTCCATATCGGGCATCATTACGTCTAAAATTGCGAGGTCCGGGGGGGAGTCTGTTGCCAGTGCCAATGCCTGGAATCCGTTTAAAGCGGTAGATATTTGGTAGCCATCCCGCTCTAATACTTTAGTAGCAAGTTTCAGGTTGAGTTCGTTATCATCTACGATCAGAATATGTGCTGCCATGATTTTGATCCTTCATTTTTATAGATAGGACTTACGCAAACCATCTTTTTCTAGAAGCAATGCTCTGCGTTGCGGCTTGCCTACAGTATCCCAACGCAGAGCATTGGGATAAGGATCTTAGATTCAACTTGTAAGTGCACCACTTCACAGTGTCGAAAAAGAGGCA
>JABGQU010000023.1 GCA_018648605.1 Anaerolineae bacterium
AAGTAAGATTATTACCTGACGCAACGTGATGGGTAATTCTAATTGTCGTTAAGCGCAAGTAAGGTTTTTTCTATCAGAAACGTCCTAACTCCATGAAAACGATAGCTCTAACCACACAAGAAATGGTAGAAGTCGATCGTTTAATGATCGAAGTATACGGCATTCAGCTAATTCAAATGATGGAAAATGCTGGCAGAAATCTCGCCGAGCTAGCCCTGCAAATGCTCGAAGGCTCTGGTAAAAAAGTTGCTGTTTTATGCGGATCAGGGAATAACGGCGGAGGCGGAATGGTGGCAGCCCGCCATTTGCACAATCGCGGTGCGGATGTACATCTGCTGCGCGTGGGGGATAGCCCTCTTAAAGAAATTCCTGCGCAACAATGGAGAATACTCGAAAAAATGGGGCTACGCAACGAACCCGACTTCAACTTGCTCGGCGCCGACCTAATTGTGGACGCGATGATCGGCTACGGTTTGACAGGAGATCCGCGTCCGGATGTGGCAGCATTCATTGAGCGGGCCAATACTTCAGGGAAGCCGGTTTTGTCACTAGATGCTCCCTCGGGGCTGGATACAAATTCGGGAGCACCGGGCAAGCCTTGTATCCACGCGCGAAGCACGCTGACTTTAGCCCTCCCCAAAATTGGACTTCTGTCCACATCCGCACGGGACGTAGTTGGCAATCTTTATTTAGCAGATATCAGCGTTCCCCCGGAGCTATATAAACACCTTGATCTAGACGTTACCCCTGTCTTTTTAAATGGTACAATTGTTCCCATAATCACAAACGGAGAAGAAAATGCCTGATCTATATTCAACAAGCCCCACAACAATCGTTATGTATAGCACAGTCTGGTGTCCTGACTGCCAGCGCGCAAAGAAATTTCTCGATAAAGAAAAAGTAACGTATATTAACGTAGATATTGATAAGGATGAGAAAGGGCGCGCTTTTGTAATGGAGATGAACAATGGTGCACGCGTTGTGCCCACAATTATTTTCCCCGATGGAGAAAAACTAACTGAACCTTCAACACAAGAATTACGCGCAAAGTTAGCATAATAAAAGAAGCCCTGCAAAAACAAGGCTTCTACTTTTAATTAGAGGGTGGCTGCGAGGCTGAAAGGCGCACAAGCCCTTGGTTTTCAGGGAACTTTCCAGCAACTCCTTCATAAAACTCTTGTAAAACTTTCATATCGGCTTTGAGATTTTCAGAGGGGAAAAAGTGCCCACCAATACCGCAAATCTTTTTAGAGTAGTCTAAAAAAGCCATTGCGATTGAAACCTGCGCCTCTTTGGCGATATGATAAAAGCCTGTTTTCCAATGATCAACATATTTACGTGTTCCCTCAGGGGCAATGCCAATAACCAAAGCCTTGCTATTATTGTATACAGAAACAATTTGCCCTACAAAATCATCTTTTGCCCCGCGCACAACAGAGATGCCGCCCAACCAGCGCATGATCGGACCAGCAAGACCTCGAAACAAGGCATCTTTGCCTATCCAGCGCGGTTTTAGCCCCAGACTAGCCATCATAAAAAAGCCAAGTACCCAATCCCAGTTGGAGGTGTGATGCGCGCCAACGAGAATATATTTAGATTCTTGCGGCATTTGATCGACAACTTGCCAGCCACTTATTCCTAAAACCCAGCGAGAAATTCTTTGCCACCAAGGTTTGTTTGTCTTTTGTTCTTTCATAGAGAACCTTTCACTAGAATATCTAAGGTATTATTTTTTTGTTTTTAGGGAGAAAACGAATTTCACCATGTTGGGATGGGTATTTACCGATTTTGGTTCCGTAAAAATTTTGCAGAATACTTAGATCGGCTTCCATATCCCCTGTAGGATAAAAATAACCGCCCACACCACAAGTTTTTCGAGAGTAATCTAAAAAAGCCATTGCAACTGGCACTTGAGCACCCGTTGCAATATGATAGAAACCTGTTTTCCAGTGATCGACAGCACTTCTTGTGCCTTCAGGGGCTATGGTTATCACCATATCCTTACGTTCGTTATACAGGTCAATGACCTGTTCTACAAAATTCTTGCGTGCCCCGCGCTCAACAGGAATACCACCAAGCCAACGCATGATCTTCCCCTGCACACCTTTAAAGAGGGAATCTTTACCGATCCAGCGCAAGCGAAGTCCAAGCGCAGCCATCATCAGTAAAACAAGGGGCAAGTCCCAATTGGAGGTGTGATGTGCGCCGATCAGGAGGTATTTCTGCACAGGAGGCATTTCGGCGACCAAGTTCCAACCAAAGACGTTAAGTGTATATTTTGCAGCACGCTGCCAAATATAATAAAAGACGATACTGATGATTTTCATGGGGATTTCCTTTCGAATCAGGGGTCAAAAAAGTGTATCATAAAGATGGAAATACGGCTTTACAATTTTATCAATCCATTTTTTAGGAGATGCACAATGAGCATACAAAAAACAGCAATTTACAAGGAGAAGCTCTCTTCAAAGAAAACTGAGAATCTCTTTATTACGCTCATGTTGATCTTTCTAGTCTTTACACTCTGGCGTGCTAGCTCCTACGGTTTAGATGGAACAACAATCACTTGTGCCATTTTCTTTCTCTTCTTCCTTTTTTATGTTGTAAATTACAAGGTACTCATTATTTGTATTTTTCCAGAAAAACTCAAGCTACAATTCGGCATCTTTTCGTGGGTAGTCCCTTTTGAAAATATCGTTTCCTGTGGACTTGATAACAATATCCCCACTCTGAAGAAATACGGTGGCGCAGGCATCCACTTTATGATGGTTCGAGGGAGATACCGTGTTTCATTTAATTTTTTGGAGTACAAAAGGGTTGTTGTCAAACTCAAGAAAAAGCAAGGCTGGGTACAGGACGTGTCCTTCTCCACACAGCAACCAAGTAAATTTCTAAAAGTTCTTCAGGAAAAATAAAACAAGAAGAGGCCGATGAGATTTCACCAACCCCTTCTTGTTTCTCTAATTTCTAGCTTCAACTCCCCAAAATCAAGCTCTCTCGCTCAAACTCATCTGGCACAGACACTCCTAACAAGCCTAAAACTGTTGGGGCAATATCTGCTAAAATGCCGCGCGGACGTATGCTCAGCTTTTCCTTTGTGATGAAGATAAAGGGGACAGGGCTGGTCGTGTGATAAGTATGCGGCTGCCCGCTCGAGAAATCAACGATCAGTTCTGAGTTGCCATGATCGGCGGTGAGCAAGACTGTGCCATCGCGTTTTAGGACTTCAGCGACAATGTCACCAACACAAATATCTACGGCTTCGACTGCTTTGATCACGGCATCCAGTTTACCGGAGTGACCGACCATGTCGGGGTTGGCAAAATTCACCAAAATAAAATCGTCTACGCCGCTTTTCAGACGTTCGATGGTTCTATCGGCAACGATGCGGGCATTCATTTCGGGTTGCAGATCGTAAGTATCCACTTTGGGAGAGGGGACCATTTCACGATCTTCGCCTTCGAATTGGACTTCGTCTCCGCCGTTGAAGAAGTACGTAACGTGGGCATATTTTTCTGTTTCAGCGATATGATATTGCTTCATCCCTGCGTCGCTGAGAACTTTTGCAAGGGGATTGACCACGTTTTGGGGCGGGAAGAGAAGGTCTACATCCAGGTCGCTTTCGTATTGGGTCATAGTCAGGATGGAGAGGTCTTTCAAATTCCGCGCTACGGGGAAATCAGGGATTTCTGCGCCTGCAAAAACTTTGACGATCTGGCGCATTCGGTCGGCACGGAAGTTGAAGAAGAGCAGCGTATCGCCATCTTTAACGGTAGCTGCCGGGGTGATAATGGCTGGGGTAATGAACTCATCGTTCTCGTCGGCGTTATATGCTTCTTCAACGGAAGCAAGAAAAGTGTCACGTTCAGCTCCGGCTTCTCCTGTCATCACTTGATAAGCAATGGATGTCCGCTCCCAACGATTATCTCGATCCATATAATAGTAGCGTCCGCCCATGGTTGCGATAGTGGCTTTGCCTGCATCAACTTTCTCGCCGACGACTTCATAAAACTCTTCTGTGCTGCGCGGCGGCGTGTCGCGCCCGTCGGCAATAAGATGCAAGGCAGGAGTGACAGCATGCGCGGCACAAATATCGATCAGGGCGAGCAGGTGATCTGTGTGGCTATGTACGCCGCCAGGACCAAGCAAACCGACGAGATGGAAGTTCTTACCGCTTTCTTTGCAGGCCTTCAGTTTTTCGGTAAGTTGGGGCATATTTTCCAACTCTTTGGAGGCGATGGCGTGATTGATGCGCGAAATGCTCTGGCGAACAATGCGCCCCGCACCGATATTCAAATGCCCGACTTCGGAATTGCCCATTTGCCCATCTTGCAAACCGACGGCTTCGCCGGAAGCATCAAGGATGGAGCATTCATAATGTTTTAAAAAGCGATCATAATTTGGGGTATTTCCCTGTACAACGGCATTGCCTTCTTCTGCAAAACGGATTCCCCATCCGTCCATAATGACTAAAGCTACTGGTTTTTTCATAGATACTGCTCCTAAATTGATAACAACGGCGGGGATTCTAACCTGAAGCACTAAAGAACGCAAAGAGTTCACGAAGTCACACAAAGGAATACGAAGTTTTTTCATACTTCTTCGTGAACTTCGTGGATGCAAAAAGTATTCGCTCATTCAAGACAATCGCGTTAAAAAATCATAATGCCCATCTTCTAAATCATGCTAAAATTACCCCCATGCCCAAACAAAATTCCCCTGCCCGCCAACAATATCTCGATATCAAAGCCCAGCACCCCAATGCGATCCTTTTCTTCCGCCTAGGCGATTTTTATGAAACTTTCGGCGAAGATGCTGTGGTAACCGCCCGCGAACTTGACATTGTACTTACAGCGCGCGGCATCGGCAACGGAGAAAAAACGCCGCTTGCGGGCATTCCCTACCATGCAGTTGAAAATTATCTCTCGCGCCTCGTCGAAAAAGGCTATCACGTTGCGATCTGCGAGCAAATCGGCACCAAACCCGCTAAGGGACTTTTTCCACGGCAGGTTGTGCGCGTGGTTACGCCGGGCACGATCGTCGAGCCGGGGTTGTTGCAAAGCCATGCTAATAATTATCTTGCCGCGCTGGTCGTTCATGACGAAAAGGCAGGCATCGCCTACGCCGACATCACCACAGGTGAGTTTGCTGTCACAGAGATCGACGCTGCTGATCTCAACCCCGTCCGTGCCGAGCTGATCCGCCTGAATGCTGCCGAAGTTGTCCACCCCGACGACCTAAAGATGAACGGTGAGCTTTCCAGCCATCTCACTGCTTGGGCAGCCTGGCGTTTCGAAAGCGGACGTTGCTCCGAAACCCTGCGCACCCATTTTGGCGCCTCCACGCTGGATGGCTTTGGGCTGAAAAACCGTCCACTTGCCACGCGTGCGGCGGGTGCCATTTTGCAATATATCCGCGAGACAGAGCCGAATGCCCTCAACCTGCTTACCAGCCTGCGCGTTTACAGCCTGAACGAATTCATGACCCTCGATGCCGCCACGCGCCGCAATCTCGAACTCACCGAAACCCTGCGCGGCAAAGTCGATGGCTCCCTGCTCGGCGTGCTCGATCAAACCGTCTCACCAATGGGCAAGCGCCTCATGCGCCAATGGGTCAGCCAGCCGCTGCTCAATATCGAGCAGATCAATCAGCGTCTCGACGGCGTCAATTATTTCTTTCAGGATGGCATGGCACGCGCCGAATTACGTGCCGCGCTCAAACCACTCGCCGATCTCGAACGCCTCACCAATCGCCTTTTATCTGGATATGCGCAACCCCGTGATCTGGTTGCCTTGCGAGAGACTCTGGGATACATCCCCAGCATCCAAGCCCTCTTTGTGGATGTTGCGCCGTCCCTCGCCCGTACCTTGGGCTTGCTCTCGCCATGTGAACAGGAACTAGCCCTTTTACAGGATTCCATTTCCGACGAACCCCCAGCCACCCTCCAGAACACGGGCATCATCCGCGTTGGCTACGCCGAAGAACTTGATCGCGTCCTCGACGCCTCCGCCCACGCTCGCGACTGGATCGCCAATCTCGAAGCCATCGAGCGTGAACGTACAGGCATCAAAACACTAAAAGTCAGCTACAACAAAGTCTTCGGCTATTACATCGAATTGACCAAAGCCAACGCCCCCTCCGCGCCCGAAGAATATATCCGCAAACAAACGTTGGTCAACGCCGAGCGTTATATCACCCCGGAGATGAAGGAATACGAAACACTGGTGCTGAACGCCGAAGAACAGATCCGCGAGATCGAAATACGCGTATTCAAGGATATTTGCAAACAACTCTCGGCATCGGCAGCGCGTCTCTTACAAACAGCGCGTGCTTTAGCTGAATTAGACGGACTAGCCTCCCTTGCTGAATCCGCTGCTTTGGGAGGCTACACCAGGCCCCTCGTCACGGACGACACGACGCTCGACATCCACGATGGACGTCATCCTGTTGTTGAAGAATCTCGCCGCAGCGAACGCTTCGTCCCCAATGACATCACCTTTGAAGCGGGTGAGGTCGTGCGCATCATCACGGGACCGAATATGTCGGGTAAAAGCACCTATCTGCGTCAAGCCGCGTTGATCGTGCTAATGGCGCAAATCGGCTCTTTCGTACCTGCCAAAAGCGCGACAATTGGTCTGACCGACCGAATTTTCACCCGCATCGGCGCACAAGATGAAATTCACGCAGGGCAATCGACCTTCATGGTCGAGATGGTTGAAGTGGCAAATATCCTGCATCACGCTACCCCGCGCTCCCTGCTCGTTCTGGACGAAGTTGGACGCGGGACAAGCACCTATGACGGCGTTTCAATTGCCTGGGCGATGGTTGAGTATATCCACAACCATCCTGAATTGCGCGCAAAAACGCTTTTCGCCACACATTACCACGAATTAACCCAACTCTCCGAACTGCTGCCCGGCGTACGAAATTACAACGTGGCAGTTAGCGAAGCGGGCGGTCAAGTTGTCTTCCTGCACAAGATCATCGCTGGTGGCGCAGACAAGTCCTACGGCATCCACGTGGCGCAATTGGCAGGGCTGCCGCGCTCAGTCGTGGCGCGCGCCGACGAGATCATGGCTGAGTTGGAGAAAACATCTGGCAAGGCGGTCAAAATTAATCCGCAAGCAGCACAACAAGCCGCTCTTTTCCCAGAAAGCAACCCAATGCTGGACGAACTCGAAAAGCTGGATGTCAACTCACTCTCCCCCATCGAGGCGTTGAATCGACTTTTTGAGTGGCAGAAGACATTTTTGAAGAAAAAATAATACCTAAATACTACGTATTGTGTTTTGAAAACACGCAGTGTCCTAAAACAAAAATCCCCGCTTCCGAAAAGAAGCGGGGATTTTTGTTTTCTACGAACTCGTTTTATTTAACGGTCATCTCAGGTGCTGGAGCCTTCGAGCGTTTGATCGCCCAAACGAGCAGTCCGAGCAAGGCGATGACAACTACCCAAACGGTGACTAATGTAGCATCTTCTGCGCCTTTGTATTGAACTACAACTGGAGCAACGATAAGCGCTACAAGGTTCGCAACTTTGATCATCGGGTTCAGGGCAGGACCAGCAGTGTCTTTCATCGGGTCACCAACAGTGTCGCCAACAATAGAGGCTTTATGACGCTCAGAACCTTTACCTGTATTCTTTGCAGGATCAGAAGGCTCATCTTCAACAAGCTTCTTGGCGTTATCCCATGCGCCGCCGGCGTTATTCATGAAGACAGCCAAGAGTTGACCGGAGAGGATGAGACCAGCGAGGAAACCACCAAGGGCTTCAACCTGAAGGGTAAGCCCAACAACAATCGGAGAAACGACGCCGATAATTGCCAAAGAAACCAATTCTTTTTGTGCAGCATTTGTCGAGATGGAAACTGCCTGGCGATAATCTGGTGCTACAGTGCCTTCAAGAACACCCAATCCAAATTGGCGACGTGCTTCAATAACGATCAATGCAGCAGCGCGACTTACAGCCTGAATAGCAAAGGAGGAGAAGAGCCACGGAACTGCACCACCGATGAGCATACCTACGAAAACTTGCGGGTGATCAACGCGGATACCAATGCTCTGGATCTGGTCAGCAAGTGCAATGCCAAGCGAGGCTTGAGTCCGGCTTACATCTACAAGGAAGGAACCGAAGAGAGAAACTGCTGCAATAACAGCGGAACCAATCGCAACACCTTTAGTAATAGCTTTAGTGGTATTACCCACGGCATCAAGGTCTGCCATAATTTGTTGTGCACCAGCGTTCTCTTCTTTTTCTTTACCGGTCCAGGACATTTCGCCGATACCGTTTGCATTATCTGCAATCGGACCGAAGGAGTCCATCGCAACGTTGTTGCCAGTGAGCGTTAGCATACCAATACCTGCCATCGCAACACCGTAAAGAATGAAGTTAATCCTATCTGTGCCCTCAATACCAGGAATGTTGCCAAAGATACCGATTGAAGCAACAATTGTTAAGGCAATGATCAATATCGACCAAACAGAAGATTCGTAACCAACTGCGAGACCTTGCAAAATCAAGGTTGCGGAGCCAGTATCTGCGCTCTTCTTGATATCTTGAACGGGACCCCCGTGTGTACCGGTGAAATACTCGGTCAGACGATCAATGCCGATGGCAAGCGCAACACCGACAAAAACAGCCATCGGCGTACGCCACCAGCCACCCCATTGAGCCATTTCAGGCTTGTTCATGTAAAAGAAGCCAGCCAAAAAGAAGAGTGCAGAGGAGATGATCGCAGAAGTGAAGAAACCTGTGAAAATCGCCTTCATTGCATCGCCGCCTTCTTTAGCATCGCTTTTTACAGCGTATGTACCAATGATAGATGCGAGCACGCCGATACCGCGCACGATGAGGGGGAAGATAATCCACTCAAGGCGACCAGTGGTGTGCCAAAGCGCCAAAGCCAAGATCAAACCAGAGACGATGGTCACTTCGTAAGATTCGAAGATATCGGCTGCCATACCGGCGCAGTCGCCAACATTGTCACCAACGAGGTCGGCGATAACGGCGGGATTACGGGGATCGTCCTCGGGTAAACCTGCTTCCACTTTACCAACAAGGTCCGCGCCAACATCTGCTGCTTTGGTGAAAATGCCACCACCGACACGCATGAAAAGGGCGAGGAGTGTGCCACCAAAGCCGAAGCCGAGGAGTGCATCAGGAGCAGCGATTCCAAGGATCATAAAGATGACCGTGCCACCAAGAAGACCAAGACCATCGGTGAGCATACCGGTGATCGTTCCGGCGCGGTAGGCGATCCGAAGCGCATCGCTGAAAGATGTTCGAGCAGCGGAAGCAACTCGAACGTTGGCTTGTACGGCCATTCGCATCCCGATCTGCCCAACAGTTAAAGAAAAACCTGCGCCCATTACAAAGGCGAAGGCGCGAGCAAATCCTAAGATAAGACTGATTTTTGCTTCTTCCATCCCTTGAAAGCGCAAGAGTGCTTCTTCGGTCGGAGGCACAATATAGACGGAAAAAAAGAGAGCAACAGTCAAAACCAAAATAAAAGGCCAAATTGCCTTTAGTTGCTGTTGCAAATATGCATCTGCACCGTCACGAATCCAGCCCCATACTTCTTGCATTCGTTCGGTGCCTTTATCTTCACGCATGATCTGGCTACGCAAGAGAATAGCATAGAGTAGACCAACAATTGCGATTCCGAAAACGGACCAGATCGCAACTGTTTCAAACATTGAAAGACCCATGTGACTCATATCAGTTCATTCCTCCCGAGGAAAGTGGATTAAATAAATTTTAGGCGGGTTACGCCTAATTTTTTGAACGGGGAAATTCTACAGGGGAGAGACGAATGTGTCAAGATACGCCTGATTATATTAGAGTAGTAACTAAGCGGTTGTTTTATAAGTGACGAAGAAGGTTTCAATCATATTTGACGTTCACGAACAAACCTGATAATATTTATCTGAATTCAATGTTTTTGAATTTTTGCTAAAACACCATAAAAAGGCTTTACGCCTTTTGCATCAGACGATACAATAGGCACTTCAAGATCAGATAATTAGGAGAAAACCATGCTAAATATTGCAGAAGAAGTTCTGAGTATATCCCCCGAAGCCATACAGGCTGTTCAAGATATTATGACCGAAAAGAAAATGGACGGTCATGCCTTACGCATTTATGTTGCCGGTAGCAGTTGCAGCGGCGTTCAATTTGGCATGGCACTCGACGACAATATTAACGACACCGACACCACAATTGAAGCCTCTGGCTTGAATATCGTTGTCGATCATCAATCGCTTGAATATGCACGTGGTGCAACGATTGAATTTGTGACTGACCCCGAAAAGGGAACTGGCTTTGTTATCAGTAATCCCAACGCACAAGGTGGTTGTGGATGCGGCAACAGCGAGAGCAAAAGCGAAGGCGAATCCTGCGGAAGCGGTGATGGCGGCTGCGGTTGCGGTCACTAAAAAATCACATCAAAAAGAGCCTGTGTTTTTACCAAAACACAGGCTCTTTTTTTATTTATAGTAGTTTAGCGTCGTACAAGTGAAATCAATGCCCCCAGTAAGCCAACAAGTGCCAAACCAAAGATCACCAAGCCCATCGGGATACGATTTGCGTCAACTTGCGCTTCGTCTACAAAAGTAGGGATCACCAAAGGCGCAGGTGGAGTAAACGTTGGCAAGCGTGTTGGTGTTTCTGGAGCGATAAAAGCCGCAGCCAACGTTGGATCGATCGTCGGCGTCGCTAGCGGAGTTGGCGTAGGCGGTGCTTCAACAACGGGCAGAAAATTTTGTGCAGCCAAAGAAACATTCGGCGCATAGACCCAACCAATGTTGCCGGGCGCGCCGGAATAGCCGATCATGATCCAATCGCCGCCTGGCGAACGTCCTAATGCCGGGGCAGATTGTCCTGACACGAGAACGCCTACACGTGGGTAAAAGTAAGAGCTGGGTCCAGAGCGTACGTTTACAAAATCCTGATCCTGGTTAACAGTAACAGATGCCCCGGAGGGCGTTCCGGTTACTGTGGGGATCGCGCCTGTCGGCTGTTGTGCCTGCACCCGCCCAGGGGCAGGAGCACTGAAAAGCAATCCAACTATGCCGGCAAAAACCAATGTCCATAAAGATATTCTGAGCCAAATTCGAGCCATAATCAATACAACTTCCTTGCGGGGTTTTCGTAAATTTGATAAATCGGATTATAATCGAAAAGATGGAACAAAAAATTTTTCACGGAAACCTATCCCCCAGCGACCTGGCACGCGCTTTGCAAGCAGCCTTTACCCGCAGCAATCTATTTGTGCAGACGGTCGGCGCCGGCAAAAAGATGGCGGTGCAAATCTCTTCGCGCCCCAACGCGCGTTCTGGCGGACATACTGCGCTAACCATTCACATCCAGAAAGTGGAGGAAGGCGTGCTCGTTCAGCTTGGCGAGCAAGCAAAAATGGGTATCGCAGCCAGCCTGGGACAGACCGCCTTCGCCGCGATGCGTAATCCTTTCAGCTTGCTACACCGCCTCGACGATTTGGCACAAGACATACAGAATCTGCAACTCGACGACGACGTCTGGGAGGTCATTACCAAAGCCGCTCACGCGGTTGGCGCATCTCATGCGCTCTCAGAGAAATTGCAACGCTTAACTTGTAATTATTGTCTGGTCGCAAATCCTGTTGGCGAAGCGAGCTGTATCGCCTGCGGTGCTCCGCTCGGCGAGATGCAGCCCCGCACCTGCAAAGCTTGCGGTTATGTAGTTACAGGGAACGAGAAAAGTTGCCCTAATTGCAAAAAAACAATATAAAAGATTGCCCCATTTATAGGAGAAAATTAAGTGAATATCTACGACTACGCAATCCAAATGGAAAAAGACGGCGAAGCCTATTATCGTGAGCTGGGTCGCAAATCAAACCATGAAGGTCTTCAATATATCTTCACGTTGTTGGCTGACGAAGAAGTAACCCACTACACCATTTTGCAAGAGATGAAAGATGCCAACCCTGACGCAACCCTGAGCGAAAAGGAGAAAGACCTTCTTGATAGTGCAAAAAATATCTTTGCTGAAATGAAAGAAAAAGTTGCCGAGATGGATTTTGACCTTCCCCAAGCAGATTTTTACCGCAAAGCCCTGGATACTGAAGAAAAAAGTATCGCATATTATCTTGAGATGAGCGAAAAAGTAGAAAGCGACGAACACAAAGCCATTTTCAAAAAACTCGCCGCCGAAGAGAAAAAACACAAATTCCTGATGGAATATTTGGTCGATTTTATTTCACGTCCAACAACTTGGCTCGAAGATGCTGAGTTCACCCATCTCGACGAATACTAGACCATTCCTTACGAGTTCAAAAAAACGCGCTGAAATTTTCAGCGCGTTTTTTTATTGGATACTCTGAAATATCTCCGCTACTTTCATCGTTCTCTGCGCTCCATCCACCCCATCTTCATCGCACCAGATCGCAGATAAAACTGCCTGAGCAAATCCCCAACCGACCACCCGTTGGCGGTCAAAACCCAAGCGCTCTACGATCATATCTACACGCCGCTGCATCAGCCCACGCGGATTCTCTTTTTGGAGCAAAGCTGGCAAGGGGTTGCGTAGAAATGCCCCTACATCATAACAGGGTTCACCCAAAACACCTTTGGGGTCTATGGCTAGCACGATTCTGCGAGGAGCGTGCTTTTGCGACGAAGCAGTCTTCTCGGTTATGAGACTGCTTCGTCGGGTTGTCGCCCTTCTCGCAGAATCATACGTCGAAAGCACATTGTCGTGATGCAAATCTCCATGCAAAAGAACAGGCTCTTCACTGGAGGCCAGTAAATCAAAGAAAAGATTTTCGGCTTTCTCTACAAGATACCTATCCAAACTTCCTGTACCATCGCCATAACGCTTTCGCAGGCGGGCAAATCCGCGTGCCCAATCGACAGTTGATGGAAAAGGATATTCTCCAAGATAGGGCTTCCAGAGTTGCGGCATCACATTCAAAAGGAGGGCGGTCGCCTGCTCATCGTCCACATCCCAGAGCGTTTCGCCAGGAAAAATTCGCTCCAGCAACATCGCACAATTCCCTTCATCCGCTTCAAGTAAACGGACCATGCCTGGCCCATCGAAATGACGCAGGGCGGCAATTTCTGTTCGCAACTCATCGTTAGGAAAACCGACTTTGATGACAGCATCGCTTCCGTCCGCGCGACGAGCAGGGGCGGCGTAATTGTACGAGAGATTCTCAAAGGGAGCTTCCAGCGTTAAATCCCATTCCTGTGCATAGCGTGTCAAAAGAGAAGGGAGCGCGTTCAGCCACGTGCGCCCTGCATCGCCATAGAGCGCTAGGGTCGTCTGCCTAAAGCTCATAAACTTCAGGATTAAAACAATGCGGCAGCTTCTCTCCAGCCAAGCCAGCCAGCAAATTCTCACAGGCGATCTCCGCCATCCGTCGACGTGCACCATGCGTTGCCGAGCCGATATGCGGCACGATCAGGCAATTTTTCAACGTATAGAGCGGACTGCTCGCGGGCAACGGTTCTGGATCAGTCACATCCAGCACGGCAGATGCGATCCAGGCTTGCGTAAGCGCGCGCAATAGGGCTTCGCAATCCACTACCGCACCACGCGCCGCGTTGACCAAAATTGCCGTTCTTTTCATCATCTTCAATTCCTTTTCAGCGATCAAGCCGTGTGTGGATGCGTTGAGCGGGCAATGCAAACTGACAAAATCACTCGTCTGCAACAATTCTTCGAGGGGAAGATGCGCCGCATCGGACTCAATTTGGGCTGGGTTTGCATACGCCAAACGGATGCCGAATCCGCGCGCTCGTTCCGCAACCGCCTTCCCGATCTTGCCCATACCCATAATGCCAAGCTGCGCCCCGCGTAAATCTGCGCCCAACCAGCCCGTCGGCGACCAGGTTCCCCAACGCCCTTCTTTTGCATCTTGCGCCGATTCTGGCAAACGCCGCGCGGCGGAAAGCAAGATTGCCATTCTAAGATCAGGTCGTTCACATTTGTACCAGTCATACCTGGCTTGAGCAGATCATTGAGGGTATCGAAAAAAGGATAGGCATTGTGATTTTTCAAATATTCGTCCACATCTAGTCCAAGAGCATACGCCCGCACCAATGTCTTGCCAGTAATAACCGCACCTGCTGCATTAGTGGGACCATCATCGCCATCAGTGGCGAAGGTGATGAACATCAGGTTTTCTGCATCGGCTAATTCCGTTACCGCCGCAAGAGCAAATTCTTGATTACGTCCACCGAGACCGGTTGCGCTATCGAGAGTGACCGTGGTTTCTCCACCTGCTATTAAACAAAAGGGATGAAAAAAATCGCCTAGTTTATATCGCGTAAAATCTTGCTCTCGAAGCATTCTTCCCATTTCGCGCCCAACTTGTCCCGCTTCCCCTCGAGAGAAGTTGTGAGAACTTCGGCGAAAAAACCTTCTCTTTTAGCTTGAGCCTTGGCGGCTTGAGCAGAGGTGGCATTACGACCGACGATGAGAGTATTTCCTTTCTGATTTTCGGGTTTAGGAGAATTTCTTTTTTCAATGCATCCAAAACAGCAGCAGGAGCATCCTTCAGCAAACTATATTTTTGCAACACAGTAAGCGCATCTACATTGTTTGTTGGGTTTCGGACAGTCGGACCCGAAGCAATTGCTTCAAGCGGTGAGTTAACCACATCTGAAATCAGCAAGGAGATCATTTACGTGAGAGCAGCGGCATCCGCTAATCCGCCGCCTTTGATACGATCAAGGGCACGCCGCAGGATGTTGATCTCGTTCACACGAGCACCGCAACCGAACAAAAGGAATGTGGGTTTCGCTAAATCGTCCAGAGAAACGCCATCTACGGGTACGGTCATAAGCGCAGAACCACCCCCAGAGATGAGGAAGATGAGCAAGTCATCGGCGGTAGTTTTAGTCAATAATTCGAAGATTTTCCTGCCAGCGAAGAGACTTTGATTATCGGGAATGGGGTGGGATGCCTCCAGATATAGCACCGAAGGATGAGCGGCTAAAGGGTTTTGGCGTTTTTCAGGGTCTTTTTTAGAGACCACAATACCCTCTGTGAGATCATTGCCTAAAATGTCGGTCGTTGCCTCTGCCATCGACATAGCGGCTTTCCCGACCAAGACAAGATATACCGCCGAAAAATCACTCAACGGGTAATCCTGCCCATTAACCTGAAGCAAGTTTTGGGTTCGCGTGAGTTCCCGCCGCACAGCGTCAGCAGGATTTGCGGCATCCAGCGCAGTGGCTAGAATCCGCTTGACCACATCTGCGGAGGGATGTCTATTCAGGCTTTTCGCATTTAATCTCTTGATGCAACTCATGGCATGGATAATAGCATTGAAAAAGGCGCGTTGCAACAAAGCATCAAATATCTCATTTGCTTTTACAGAAAAACGCTTCTATAATAAAATGATTGAAAAATAACTAAGGATTTTTTGTGAATTTAGATCAATTAGAAAAACGTCTGCAAACACTGGTTGAGGTACACTTACTCAACTATTTGCCCATTAAGAAAAAAGAAGGATTAGTAGCACAGCAAATAGCGGCTGCAATACAAACTAATTTGCAAGAAGAAGGCGACCAAAAAATTGCGTCGAATGCTTATACGCTTAGCGCACATCCCAGCGTCATGGCTGGATGGAAAAAAGACCCGGCACTGATCGAGAGATTTAGAAGTATTTTGGAAACAGTTGCCGAAGAAGCTGAAATAGATTTTGGCGCACCGCTCTCCTTTTTACTTGCTTCAGACCCCGCACTTAACCCTGACGAAATAAGAATTCTTGCTTCCCAACGTGTGGAGAAACTTTCGGAGACCCAAGGAATGGAAACTAAAAAAGAAGGTAATGCGACTTCTGAAAAAATCCCCGCCAATGCTTTTTTGATCGTACATGGCACCAAAGTTTTTCCATTGAATAAAGCTGTCGTTAATATTGGGCGCCGCATGGAAAACGAACTCACCATTGATGACCCGCGCGTTTCGCGCAATCATGCCCAACTAAGAGCCGTGAACGGGCGTTATGTCATTTTTGATCTCAACTCAACTGGCGGCACTTATGTAAACAGCCAACGCTCACATCAGTCGGTTTTATATCCGGGGGATGTGATTTCGCTGGCAGGCGTCCCCTTGATTTTTGGACAAGACAACCCCCCGCGACGCGCAGACTTAAGTGAAACCGCTCCCTTTAATTCTTCAGGTTCAGAACGGCCAACCGCTTTACTACCAAAACATCCGGCAGACGACGACACAATTCTATGAGCGCTCCTGTTCTACTCTTTTTACGCGCTGCAATGACGCTCAGCCTATATGCTTTTATGGTCTGGGCATTTTTGCTGTTATGGCGCAATCTTAAAACCCAAAGTGAATTACTGTCGATCCGCAAAACACCTCCGCTTACGCTGACATTTACTGATCCGGCATCTAACCCCATCACACGTCATTTTCGACACCCTGAGATCACTCTGGGGCGCGACCCGCACTGCGAAGTTTATCTTGAAAACGAAACCGTTTCGGCACAGCACGCCCGCTTGAGTTACCATCATGGGCAGTGGTGGCTGGAGGATTTAGGGTCGACCAATGGGACAACATTGAACAGCGAAGAAGTAGATACCCCCACCATTGTTATCAGCGGCGATGAAGTCCATTGTGGCAAAGTACCGCTAAAGGTACGTTTCGCACTGGACGATCTTTCGCCGAACACGCGCGAAATTTAACGCTTTGCACTCGGAGAAATCCATGACAAACAATTATTCACTCGCTATTATTGGCGGCTCTGGTTTATATGCCATGCCGGGGCTTGAAAACACCGAAGAACGCAGCATTTCAACGCCTTTTGGCAAGCCAAGTGCCCCTGTAGTTGTCGGGACGCTGGAAGGACAGCCTATCGCTTTTTTGGCACGACATGGGATCGGGCATCACCTTAACCCCAGCGAAGTGAATTACCGCGCGAATATTTACGCCTTAAAATCACTTGGCGTGGAAAAGATCGTAAGTGTGAGCGCCTGCGGCTCATTGCGCGAAGATTTCGCTCCAAGCGAGATTGTCGTCCCTGATCAGCTTTTCGATATGACCAAAGACCGTAAAAGCACTTTTTTCGAAGACGGGTTGGTCTCACACATCAGCGTAGCGGACCCTTTTTGTGCCGATCTTTCTGCCAAAATCCTGGCATCCGTTCAAAAAACGGGAGCAACTGTCCACAAGGACGGTTCGTTTATTACCATCGAAGGACCGCGTTTTTCAACGCGTGCTGAATCCAATATTTTCCGCTCGTGGGGCATGTCTATCATCGGCATGACAGCTTCGCCAGAGGCCTTTCTCGCGCGAGAAGCGGAAATTTGCTACGCTGTGATGGCACATGTGACCGACTACGATGTTTGGCACGTTAGCGAAGATCCTGTAACTGTAGAAATGGTCATCAAGACCCTGATGAAGAATACCGAGATCGCACAAGAAGCTATCCGCAATTTGGCGCGTACCTTCACATCAAACCGAGATTGCAACTGTGAAAGTGCCCTCGCTGAAGCATTAATTACTCAGCCCCGCGTGATTCCCTCCGAGACGCGCGAACGGCTGGATTTATTGGTAAAGAAGTATCTAAAATAGATCGGAAGCCCTAAATGGCAACTATTGCCTTTCAAATCTGGGGAGGGATATTCTACCTGCTCAACAAGGTTTTTTTCTCCAGAGCCGAGCGTTCAAATAGTGAGCAACAAAAGAAAAATTGGCGCGTTTGGGCGTGGATCGTCTATCTTCTTGGCGTACCTGCCTGGGTCATAATTTTTGTGCTGGAACACAACTGGATCGCTGCCGCAATTGAAACAGGCGGCGCACCAGCGATGATTATCGGGTTGAGCATCGCCATCCGTGGACTGGGCCATGAGCCACGCTGGCTTGATATTCTCGCAAAAATGATGATCGGAATTGGGTTAACGCTAAGCCTTTACGATTTTGGCGGTATCACCACCTTCAATCAGATATTGGAATTAGGCATTGCGGTGGGCTTTCTTGTCGGTACTTATCTGCTTGCCAAGGAAAAAGCACAAGGATATTTTTGGTTCATTGGTATGAATATTTTTACCGCCACACTGATGGGCCTTCAAAATTATCCGCTTCTGATGGTGCAACAGTTAATTTCACTGGGCTTTGTTCTCGATGCTTATTTTGTCCAAAGAGCCAGAGCTTTGAATTTAGAACCATCTCTGCTTGGAAATTAATTCGTCGAGAGGCTAAAACTTGAATTCGCTGGCAAATATCGTACAAAAAAATATGCCTGAAACTCTCAAAAACATTCCCCAAGAAATCGAAAGCCGCCTGCTAAAGCTCGCGGCTCTCTTTCTTGGCTTATATAGCCTGATACTAACCCTTTCTCCTGCTGTACGCGCTCGCAGCTGGGATGTGGACTATCGCTGGGCACATTGGGCAGGCTTTGCCATTTGGACAACCCTGGTCTGGCTCACACATATCCGCTTGCGTGCAGATGCGCCCGACCGTGATCCTTATTTATTTCCGCTTGCCGCGCTCTTTAGCGGATGGGGTCTACTCAGCATTTGGCGACTTACGATCGTTTTTGGGCTAAGACAAAGCCTCTGGTTGGCAGTCAGCATGACCGTTTTACTCTTTGGCTTGCGCTGGCGAGAACTGCTGCCCACCTTGCGACGCTACAAATACGTCGCGCTCACAAGCGGACTGCTCCTAACCACGCTAACACTCATCTTTGGCTCAAATCCGCTTGGGGTTGGCCCCCGTCTCTGGCTCGGTTTTGGCGGTTTTTACCTGCAACCCTCCGAACCGCTTAAGCTACTACTCGTCATTTATCTGGCAGCGTATCTTGCCGACCGCGTTCCCGAACGCAAGCAATTTATTCCCTTCATTTTTCCCACGCTCTTTTTAGCAGGCACCGCACTCTTACTTTTGGCTGTTCAACGTGATCTCGGCACCGCTTCGATCTTTATCATGCTATACGCCAGCGTTCTTTTTGTTGCCACAGAGCGCAGGCGCGTGCTGCTCATCAGCACAGCAATTTTGCTCATCGTCGGCTTTCTGGGCTACTACTTCATCCCCACGATTCATCTGCGCCTCTCCATTTGGTTCTCACCTTGGGATGACCCCAGCGGCAGCGGATACCAGATCATTCAATCGCTGATGGCAATCGCCAATGGCGGCTTAATTGGACGCGGACCCGGATTGGGAAGTCCAGGTTTTGTGCCGGTGACGCATTCCGATTTTATTTTCTCCTCTTTAGCAGAAGAAACGGGACTCGCGGGCACCCTCGGCTTGCTCACGCTCATCGGCGTTTTTCTCGCCCGAGGCATTACCGTTGCCTTCCACGCCCCGAACAGATTCCGACGTCTCCTAGCCGCCGGGTTGACGGCCTATATCGGTATTCAAAGTTTGCTCATCATCGGCGGCAACTTGCGGATGCTGCCCCTCACCGGCGTAACACTCCCTTTTATCTCTTATGGCGGCTCCTCATTACTAACATCGTTTTTGGCGCTGTTGATCCTTTTGCGCATCAGCAACGAGAACGAAGAAGCCGCTCCCCTGCCGCGCCCGCAAGCCTATCATTTTCTGAGCGGGCTGCTCGCGCTGGGCTTAATCACTTCTGCCCTGGTGAACGGCTGGTGGGCGATCGTGCGCAGCTCCGATCTTTTAACACGCTCCGATAACCCTCGTCGTGCGCTTTCAGACCTTTATGTACCACGCGGTACACTCCTTGATCGCAATAACACGCCCATCAACCAGACCAGCGGGGAATCAGGCACATTAATACGTGAATATCTTTACCCCGATCTTGCATCCGTTGTTGGATACACGCATTCTATTTATGGGCAGGCAGGGCTTGAAGCAGCGTTGGATGATTATTTGCGCGGCATAGCGGGGAACCCGACTACGTTAGTCTGGTGGAATCATCTCCTTTATGGGCAACCCCCCGAAGGGTTGGATTTGCGTTTGAGCCTAGATATTCATCTTCAAGAAAAAGCAGATCTAGCCCTCGGCAAGCATCAGGGCGCGCTCGTGCTCGTCAATGCCGAGAGTGGTGAAATTCTGGCAATGGCATCGCATCCGACTTTTGATGCAAATATGCTTGATGAGATCGGCGGATCCTTGCTAACGAATGAAAACTCCCCGCTTTTAAATCGTGCTACACAGGGAACCTATCCCCTCAGTGCAGAGTTAAATGCGTTGCTCGAAGAATCGTCCACGCCTGAAATCCGCCTCCTGGTCGGGCAAGCAGAGGCAGGCTTTGCCAGCCCGCTTGAAGTAGCATTACTGGCAGCCGCCTTAAGCAACGATGGCGTTGCGCCCGCACCTCGTTTGGCATTAGCCGTAAACACACACCAAAGCGGATGGGTTGTTTTACCTGCGTTGGGCGAAGCACGAACGCTTTTTAGTCCCGCAGAAAGCAGACAACTTAGCACGACTTTTTCTAATACCGAGACATCTTATTGGCAGATCAGTGTAGCAGGCACAGGAGAAGAAGATGCGCTCTGGCTGCTAGCTGGTACGCCCAAAAACTGGAGCGGCACACCACTTGCGTTGGCGCTTATCCTTGAAGAGGGTAATGCCGAGCTGGCTGAAGAGATCGCAAAAAGTTTATTAGGGAGCGCGCAGTAAAAAGATGCAGATTCGTCTCTACGCGCCCAGCGATTTCAAGGCCGTAACTCATCTCTGGCGACGCGCTCGCGAGCTTGCTTTCCCTGAATTCCAGCGTACAAAGGGGCATACCTTCAAGGAAGATTGCGCCTATTTCAAAAATGTAGTCTTGCAGGAAAATAATGTTTGGGTCGCAGAAACAGATTCCTGTGCGGTTGGGTTTATCGCGATAAAAGATGATTTTATTGACCAGTTCTACGTTTCACCGGATCATCAACGACAGGGCACCGGCGCGATGTTATTAGATCATGCACGCACCCTTTCCCCCGAAAAGCTCTGGCTATACACTTTTCAATCGAATACAAATGGGCGCATCTTCTACGAGAAAAATGGCTTTATCGCGACAAAATTTGGCGTCAGCCCCGCGCCAGAGTCTGAGCCGGATGTGTTGTTTGAGTGGAAAAGATAAAAAAGAAAAAAGCCGCCTTTACAGCGGCTTTTTTGATTATATTGCAAAAACTTTAGTGATCACAATCTCCACCGTGACCGCTACAACCATCCTTCTGTGTCAATTCAATAACCTGGTTATTTTCGAACAAACCAATATTTTCCTCGATGGTACTCTTGGCTGCCGAATAGACCTTGATATTCATCGCGCTCAGCTTATTGATTGCCCCTCGTCCAATCCCGCCGACGATGATCACATCCACCTTTTCGCCGCTTAGTGCATCAATGGGACTACACTGTCCATGCGCGTGATCGGCATCACGATTATTCAAACTGGCGAGCGTCCTGGTTTTGGTGTCAAAAAGAACAAAAAGCGGCGCAGAACCAAAGTGACCGTAGACCTTGCTTGCCAGGCCTTGATCTGCCTCCACAGGAAAACAGATTTTCATAAGAATACTCCTTTTTTCGTGTTTTCAAAACACGCTAAAGATAAAATAACGAACAAGTAGATTTTACCATCTGTCACATAAAAAGGACACTTTGGTAATGGTTTCTCCAAGCAGAATGCGGATGTGGCAGAACGAAAGGATTGACACAGACAGAAAATCCGTGTAAATCCTTTAATCTGCGCCATCTATGTTCCATTTCGTTTTCCCCAAAATCCCTTATAATCCCCCACATGCAACTCAACCAACCCACTATCACCTCTGGCAACGGTGTACGCCCTACGCATGTCGAAGTTAATCTTGACCATCTTTGCGCAAACCTCAAAGCGATCAAAGAAAAAACTTCCCCCGCCAAGGTAATGATCGTCATCAAAGCCAACGCCTACGGGCACGGCATGGACGCGGTCGCCCGCCACCTCGCTCCGCATACAGACTATATCGGCGTCGCCGTCCTCGAAGAGGGCATCCTCCTGCGCGAGATGGGCATCCGCACCCCAATCCTCGTGCTCGGCGGCATCTGGGAAGAGCAGATCCCCGACTTCATCAAACACGACCTCACCCTTACCGCCTCCTCTGTCGAAAGGCTCCAGCAAATCGACCGCGCCGCCGAAAGCCTGCGCAAAAAAGCCATCGTCCATCTCAAAATTGACACCGGCATGGAGCGCATCGGCGTCCATTATTACAGTGCCCATACTTTGCAGGAAGCTGCACTCGGCTGCAAGCATGTCGACGTGGAAGGCATCTACTCGCACTTTGCCAATTCAGATGCGGATGACCTGAGTCACGCCCATCTTCAACTGGCTCGTTTCAACGAAGTGCTTTCCTTCTACGAAAAACATTCTCTCCCCACCCCGCCCCTCAAACATATGGCAAACTCTGGCGCGATTCTGCAACTCCCCGAAGCCACTTTCGATATGGTGCGTCCTGGCATCCTACTCTACGGCGTTTACCCCTCCGACGAAGTTAAACGCACCGTTTCCGTAACCCCTGCTTTGTCCTGGTCATCAAAAGTTGTTTACTTTAAAGTCACTAAACCTGATCATCCCGTCTCTTACGGCTCCACCTGGCAATCGGACGAAAACGTTCGCGTCGTCACCGTTCCTGTCGGTTATGGCGATGGCTACTTCCGCGCCATGTCCAATAAAGCTCAGGTCATCATACGCGGAGTCAAGGTTTCTCAAGTTGGGCGCATCTGCATGGATCAAATGGTCGTCAATCTCGGCGCAGACGGTACCGGCTACAACGGCGACGAAGTCATCCTGATCGGCAAACAAGCCGACCAACAAATCACCGCCGAAGACCTTGCGCGCTGGGCGGACACGATTCCCTACGAAATTTTGACAAATATCAACACCCGTGTACCGCGAATATACATCCCGTAAGGTCGAACGGCTGTTCGACCCTACCTACCATAATCATGCTAACCTTCCTCATCTTCCTCATCGCCACCCTCTACGCCTCTGTCGGTCTCGGCGGTGGCTCAGGCTATCTTGCCCTGATGGGACTTTTCAACATTGACCCCAGCGTGATGAAACCCACCGCCCTCGCCCTAAACATCCTCGTCACCAGCATTGGCACTTATAAATACTCCCGCGCGGGGTATTTTTCGTGGAAACTTTTTTTACCTTTCGCAATTACCTCTGTCCCCTTCGCCTTTCTCGGCGGAAGGCTAAATCTCAACGGAGATATCTACAAAGGCATCGTCGGCATTTTGCTGCTCTATGCGGCAACACGTATCTTCATCACCGCGCGCACAGCAGAAGAAAAAGCCATCTCCCCGCCACCTCTTTGGGCGGCCCTCCTGTGCGGCGCAATGATCGGTTTTGTCGCTGGCATCACGGGCGTTGGCGGCGCGATCTTTCTCAGCCCGCTCATCTTGCTCATGGGCTGGGCAACGCCCAAAGAAACCGCCGGGGTCGCCACCGTTTTCGTCCTGGTCAACTCAATTTCTGGCATCATTGGGCATTGGAGCAACACCTTCACCCTCCCGCCGCAAATTCTTTATTGGGGCATCGCCGTCATCCTCGGTGGCTGGATCGGGGCAGAATATGGCAGTCGTAAACTTCCCAACCCTCTCATCCGCCAAGTGTTGGCTGGCATTCTTTTGCTGGGAGGTTTGAAAATGCTTTTCACTGCTTTGGGGTAGAATAGACAGCCTAATAAACATAATATGTCATTGTGAGCAACCACAAGGAACGTGGGAATCGTCAAAACCTTAGCAAGATCGCCTTTCCTCCTCGCGATGACATGTAAGAAGGAGTACTCTTGAAAGTTCTACGCAATTACTTCACCCTCTTTAGCATCGCAGGTCTCATCATTGCCCTCGACCAATGGACAAAATATCTCGTTCGCGCAAACCTCCCGTATAACAGCACATGGCTACCTGAAAGCTGGGTACACCTCGAAGAGCATTTTCGCGTCGTCCACTGGTACAACACCGGCGCCGCCTTTGGCTTATTCAAAAACGGCTCTGCTATCTTCACCGCGCTCGCCTTCGTTGTCGCCATTGCAATCATCTGGTTTTACGGTCAAGTCGAGCCAAGTGACTATCTATTGCGCATCCCGCTTGCCATGCAACTTGGCGGCGCAGTTGGCAACCTGATCGACCGTCTTCTTCTTGCAGGCAAAGTCACCGATTGGATTTCAATCGGCAAGTTCGCTGTTTTCAACGTAGCGGACGCCAGCATCAGCGTTGGCACTGCCCTCATGTTGATCGGGGTCTGGATTCTGGAAAAGAAAGAGAAGCAAGCTCGGGCTGAGAGCGATCCCCAAGCTAAATCGGAAACGGGATCGCCCTCCGAGACACAGGCTTCCGCTTAATGGACGAAAAACTGATCGACTTAAAATATTCCGCACCCCACTCTGAAAGACTGGATCATTTTCTCGTTAACCAATTACCCGAATTTACACGCACCCGTCTACAAGGGATCATCAAAAAAGAACTGGTAACAGTAGATGGTGAAATAGTCACAAAAACCGGATTTAAACTCGATGCGGGCATGTCTGTGGCAGTGCGTATTCCACCCCCCCAGCCGATAGCGTTAGTGCCTGAAAGCATCCCTCTCAATATTATCTTTGAGAACGACGATGTCATTGTTGTCAATAAACCGGCTGGCATGGTCGTACACCCCTCTGCAGGGCACCACTCAGGAACGCTTGTCCACGCGGCTCTCGCCCATGCCCCAGAGATGGAAGGCATCGGCGGCGAGATCCGCCCGGGCATTGTGCACAGGCTGGATAAAGATACATCCGGCTTGATCCTGCTGGCAAAAAATGATCGCGCACTGCTATGGCTACAGAAACAATTCAAATCACGCGCTGTGCAGAAAATTTACCTCGCACTGGTTGATGGCGCGCCGCCAACCCCTAAAGGACGCATTGAAGCACCCATCGGGCGTGACCCTGCGCACCGCAAAAAGATGGCAATTGTTTCGGCTACCAAAGGGCGCAACGCCATCAGTGAATACAGAACGCTGGAGAACTTTGAGAAACACACCCTGCTTGAAGTCAATATCCACACTGGACGGACGCATCAAATCCGTTTGCATTGTGCCTTTATTGAAACCCCCATCGCTGGCGACCGCCTTTATGGACATCGTAAACAACATGTGGAGATTTCCCGTCAATTCCTGCACGCTGCCCGTTTAACGTTCACGCTGCCCAACGAAGAGAAGCCGCGCACTTTTGAAGCCCCTTTGCCAGAAGAGTTGGAAAGCGTTTTGGCAGAGTTGCGGAGATAGATGTGATGAGTGAAAAGACTCACTCATCACTTTTCAAAAACCTATGAACACAGAAAATTTATCCAAAGCTCAAATCTGGCTACTCGCCATTCGCCCAAAAACCCTCCCCGCTGCCGGGGCAGGCGTCATTACCGGCACAGCTCTCGCCTATTACGATAGCACATTTTCATTTTTCCCCGCTTTGGCGGCCCTCATCGGTGCAATTCTGCTACAAATTGGCAGCAACCTCGCCAACGATGTCTTCGACTACCTGCGCGGCGCAGAAAGTAAAGAAAGACTCGGTCCCTTGCGTGTTACCCAAGCCGGGTTACTCACCCCAAAAGAAGTTCAAACGGGCATGTGGATCACCTTCGCGCTGGCAGCCCTGATCGGCATATATCTCATCGTCGTCGCGGGCTGGGCAATTCTGCTCATCGGGCTAACTGCTATTTTCGCTGCGATCGCCTACACAGGCCCGATCAGCGATAAAGGCTTGGGCGAAATTTTCGTCTTTCTCTATTTTGGTGTTGCGGCAGTTGTCGGCACATACTATGCTCAGGCATTAACCACTTCCCCCGCCGCGTGGTGGATATCAATTCCGATCGGCTTGCTCATCGTCAATATCCTCGTCGTCAACAACCTGCGCGATATTGAAGCCGACAAAGCCGCCAACAAAATCACAATGGCCGTGCGAATGGGCATCTCAGCAACGCGAAAAGAATACAGCCTTCTTTTGGGAATTTCCTATCTCATTCTCCCCCTCCTGATCTGGATGCGCCTCATCCCCGTGTGGACACTTCTGGTCTGGCTCTCTCTGCCTCTTGCGTGGAAAGTTGCTAAAACCGTCCGTACCGAAATAGGTCGTCCGCTTAATCAGGCCTTGGCGGGAACAGGCAAAATCGCGTTAATATTTAGCGTCTTGTTTTTTGCAGGGATGGTTTTAGCAAAGCTGCTCTAACATCCCCTCTCAGCAAGTCTTTTCTGTGTAACGATATAATATCTCTTTTCGCCATCCCCATTCAAGCAGTAAAATAGGCAAACAAACCTCTAAAAAAACCAAGGATCATTTTCCCATGCAAATCATCGATATTCGTTCTGATACCGTTACGCAACCCACACCCGAAATGCGCGAAGCCATGGCAAAAGCCGAAGTCGGCGACGATGTTTACGGTGAGGACGCCACAGTCAACCAACTGCAAGAAATCGCTGCTGAAAAACTCGGCAAAGAAGCCGGCCTTTTTCTCCCATCCGGCACAATGGGCAATCTCATCTCGGTACTCGCCCATTGTGGGCGCGGCGACGAGGTAATTCTTGGCAACAAGGCGCACATCTTCCTCTATGAAGCAGGCGGCATTTCCGCGCTGGGGGGCGTTCATTCATGCCAACTCCAAAATCAAAATGATGGCAAATTATTGCTCGAAGATATCGAAGAAGCTGTCCGCGGGAACGACTCACATGAGCCGGTCACACGCCTGATCGCGTTGGAAAACACACATAATCGCTGTGGCGGATCGGTACTTCCGCTGGACTATACCAAGAAGGTTGGGAATTTTGCCAAAGAGCGCGGTATCGCATATCATCTCGATGGCGCACGTATATTCAACGCTGCGGCAGCTTTATCATCTTCTGCAAAGGAACTTGCTGCGCCTTTTGACTCTATAACATTCTGCCTGAGCAAGGGGCTTTCTGCGCCTGTTGGCTCGGTGCTTTGCGGCTCACGCGAGTTCATTACTAAAGCACACCGCTTACGCAAACAGTTAGGCGGCGGGATGCGTCAGGCTGGCATTTTGGCAGCAGCCGGGATTGTCGCTCTCGACACAATGGCAGATCGTTTGGGTGAAGACCATGCTCGGGCACAGAAGCTAGCCGAGGGACTTGCGGGCGTTTCCGGTTTAACGCTCGATGAAGGCACACCCCACACAAATATGCTCTTTATGAATTTAGCAAAAGATGTTGAATATCCCGCTGAAAAAGTGGCAGCCCACATGCATAAGGCGCGCGGCATCCGCATTGGCGTAACCGGAGAACGTCGGTTCCGCTTGGTAGTGCATTATTGGGTCGATGATGAAGCAGTGGAAAGAACGGTAGCTGCGTTTAAGGAATTGTTGGGGTAATTGTAATTCGCAAGATCATTCTGTAAAATTTAGCTCGATCTGGTTACGTCCGCGCTCTTTAGCAACATAAAGGCGCTGGTCTGCCAGATCGACCAATTTAAAGACCTCGTCTGCTTCTGCGGGGTATTCTGCGATACCCTGGCTAACAGTGGGTGCAGGAATATCTCTTTGGTCAAGAACGCTGATACGCATTTTTTGGAGCGTATCTTGAATGCGAGAAGCGACCTCCCCGGCTTTACGCCTGTTCGTGTTCGGAAGCGATATTACAAACTCCTCTCCCCCCCAACGCCCAATTGCATCTGTATCTTTAATAAAACGCTGAATGGTTTTTCCAAGCAATTTGAGAACTTCATCTCCTACAAGATGCCCGTAGGTATCGTTATATGTTTTGAAGTAGTCTACATCAAGCATAATAATGCTTAGAAGTGTTCCTTCCTCATTTGCTTTTTTTACTTGCTGGGTGAGTTCTTCTAAGAAGTAGCCGTGGTTATATACCCCCGTTAGGCTATCTGTGCGTGCTTGAAGTGTAGCTAATTTATGCTGGCGCGCATTACTTAATGCAAGAGCCGCTTGTTGCGCAAGGCCTTCCAATAACTCGACGTCATCCTGTGTAAATACCCGTGGCGTATAGGAGGCTAAACCGATCATCCCGTTAATATATTCTGTACGCATAGGAACGCCGACCCACGAGAGGCTGGTTTTGTTTTGACCAATAATCCGTCTTTTTACGCCTTCCAATTCTGGCTCTTTGCGTAAATCATTAAGAAATAGCGTTTTTTGGTTACGAATAACCCAGCCACCAAGGGTTCCTTCAATGGGTACTTGAACTGCATGGAAATATTCTCCATCATCATAGAAAAGTCCAAGGTCTACATAATCGCCATTTGCAAGGGCTACATAATATGTATCCGCAACCAAGGAAGCTTGAATGGCCTCTTTAAGCCATGTATGCACGTCATCCTCTTCCAAAGAGGATGCTAATTTACGAGAGATCGAATTGATTATGTTGAGGCGTGCAATATGCTTTTCAATCGTTTTTTGAAGACGGATAATCGTTTCTGAAACGATATATGCCAATAAGGGAAAGCTAATAAGTTGCAGCCAGTCCAGCGCAGAATGGATTTTCCCGTCAGTATAATAATCATGAACATGGACAATAAGTGCCAAAATGATCACTGCATAAATTTTCGTACGAGAAAAAGCAAAGGCGAACCCCATCATGTTCACGATATATAAAAGATAGACAATGAAAATCAGTTCTTGAGGGAAGAGAGATGCGATAAGCCCTAAGCTGATCCCTACAATAAGAGTATGTATCCAGCCTGCATGGTGTGATAGTTTTTCATCATTCTTATAGAAAAAGAACGCAGCTGTAATACCGTAAAGACTGCCCGTTAAACCAAGGATAAATAAGAGAAGAGTTTTTTCTTCAAAAAAAACTTCGCCCTGATTTCCAATTGTTACCCAAAGCAATGCGATACCAAATAACAAGGATGCGAAGATAACGCTCGGCATCAATGTTTTTTGATTTGAGTATTGGGGAGCCTGCTTCTCTTGGGTCTCTAACATTCTTTTTACTCTGCCGAAATGGCACCTTGATTGAGAAGTTTTTCAAAAACCTTCACTATTTTGGGATCAAAAAGGATTTTAGCGTTTTCCTGAAGGTACTCAAATGCTTCAGCATCTGTGGCAGTTCTTCTGTAGGGACGTCTGCTAGTGAGCGCATCAAAAACATCTGCAACCGCAAAAATGCGTGCGGCAATGGGGATTTCATCACCCTGCAAACCTAGTGGGTAACCGCTTCCATTCCAGCGTTCGTGATGGTAACGAATAATGGGTATTGTCTCTTCAAGAAAGGGGATTCCATCAACTATTTTGGCACCAATCTCTGGGTGATGGCGCATACTTTTCCATTCATCGTTGGTTAACAAACCGGGCTTATGAAGAATGCTGTCACGAACACCGATCTTTCCAATGTCATGTAAAAGGGAGCCACGTTTGAGAATTATCAACTCTTCTTTAGAGAGTCCCAGCTCAACACCAAGCCTGTACGTCGTCAAAGCTTTCGGACAGTTTCTAATGGAGACTTTTCGCCACTCTG
>JABGQU010000024.1 GCA_018648605.1 Anaerolineae bacterium
TACAGCCCTGAAGAAAATCACATCGCAATCATCTACACAGAGAAATTCGGGCAAAAGCGCTTCAAAGGGTTTGCGACCGAAAAAGAACACATCTGGCTCGGGCCTCGACGGCTTACCCATCGCTTTGTTTTCAAAGAAATCAATCTGGGACCCAGAACCGCCCATATTCTCCTCTCCAATGTACTCACGGTAGATCAAGTTCACCTTGAGCTGGAGCTAAAGGTCTTCTATCGAGTTGACCCTCGCGATACAGCACCAGAGAACCTAATTCAGGTTTTGAAGATGCCCAACGCGGGCTTCGAAAGCATTGTTCGCACCAATACAGAAGAAAAAGTACGCAACGAAATCTTTGTTCAAAAGACAGCAGACAAACTCTTCTCCTATCATGGGCGACGTGATTTGCGTAAAATGCTCAGCAATCGCATTTCTGAACGAGTGCGTGGCTTCGGTATTACGGTAAACCCTCTCTTTGGTGCTGTGATCTTGAATATGCAGCCCAATGCGATCTACAAACAAGCCATGCAAGAAGCCTCAGCTGCAAAAGCTCAAGATTTGGCTTCAATCAGGCGGTTGGCGGCTTCTCTTGATGCAATGCCAAAGCTGACATCAGAACAAGCAGAACAGATCCTCTACCTGCAAATGGCTTCTGCTGTGAACAAAACCGGTAATATACCGCAAGCGATCTACACACAGCACAACAACGAAAGTCCAGCACCGACGCAAGGATTGCCGTCCGTAAATGCTAATCAACCAGAAGGTCCTCAACCTAAAAAGGTAAAGCCTGAACACAAATACCCTATTGCTGCGGACTAAACAAAAGTTATGATGCTCGCTCCGTCTAAGTGAAGGCGCAGGAGCATCGCAAGCCAAAGGCTGCCCTAAGAAGGCAGCCTTTTTCATTCCAAATTTTCAAAAGAAAAACACTCATCCCCCCGTTGACATGTTATACTCGCGCAACAGAAATGAAACTTATTAAATCACGCGGGGTTGTTAAAAGCAGCCCTGCCGGTAGGAAAAAATCGGTGCCTGAAAAAGAACAAAACGAAGAAAAAGAAATTCTAAAAAACGCTTCTCAGGGCAGCAAAGTGGCATTTGGTCTCTTATACGAGCGTTATGTAGATCGCATCTTTAACTATGTCTATTACCGTACGGGTAATACCCACGATGCAGAAGATCTCACAGCGCGAGTCTTTCAGCGGGCAATGAAGCATATTACCAATTATCAAGATCGCGGCGTCCCCTTTTCTGCATGGCTCTATCGAATTGCACATAACCTCGTCGCAAATTGGCATCGTGATCGTAGCCGCAAGCAGGAGATCACCATTACAGAAACAATGGTCATCCCTGCCAAGCACGAGCATCCTGAAACAACATTGCTCCGCACAGAAGAACAGGATGCCCTGCTGCGCCTGATCCGTGATTTACCACCAGACCGCCAACAATTGCTCATCCTGAAATTTGTTGAGCATTACTCCAATGCAGAGATCGGCGACATCATGGGACGCAGCGAAGGTGCGGTCAAAAGCCTCTATCATCGCACTTTGCTGGCTTTACGCGATCAAGTTGATGGGTTGGTACTTGAGATCGAAGGAGAATAAATTATGCTACATATCGTTACTGACGGCGCAGCAGATATGCCCCCCGAATGGGCAGAAGAATACAGCATCCACACCATCCCTATCAATATCCAATTTGGAGAAAAAACTTACCTCCAATTTATTGATCTTGATTTTGAAAGCTTCTACCAAAAAGTTGCCGAGACCAAAATGGTCCCCAAAACGGCTCAACCATCCCCGCATCAATTTGTTGAATATTATAAAAGCATCGCTCAAGAAGGTGACACAATTCTCTCCATCCACGTCACCAGCAAACTCTCGGGCACATATGCTTCTGCCGTGATCGCCGCTGAAGAACTTAAAGATCAATACAAGATCATCACTGTCGACTCAGCAGGTGGCTCAATGGGATTGGGTTTCATGTGTCGCGAAGCACGAAAAATGGAACAGGCAGGAAAAAGTGTGGATGACATCCTCGCATATATAGAAAATACCAAAGCGAAGGTACAAATTATCCTGACCCTCGACACCCTCGAATACGCTCGCATGAGCGGTAGGGTCGGCGCACTATCCGCTGCGCTGGCATCTGCTTTGAATGTAAAACCCATCGCAGTACTTAAAGATGGCATCATAGAAATGGTTGGCAAAGTGCGCACACGCAAAGCTGCCCTTAAACGCGTCATCGAAATGGGTCAAGAAGCCTACAGCGATCAACCTGTTTTTCTCAGCGTTGTCCACGCCCACGACCTTGAATCCGGCAAAAAACTACTGGCAGAAGCAGAAAGCCTGTTCAACGTAAAAGATACCATCATCACCGATCTTTCAGTATCACTCGCCACCAATTTTGGACCTGGAACCGTTGGGCTAGTTCTCTACCCTGCAGAGTAATAAACGATGAGTAACAAAGATAAAACCAATCAGATCGAGACCTATCTCGATAGCGCGATGAAATCTGTCCGCCCACCTGAAGATGTGATGCAACGACTTCGTCAGCGCATTGGCAACCTCGAGCCGCATTATCTTGCCAAACGACTTTCTAATATAGAATTTTGGATCATACTCGTTGGCAGTGTGATGTCTGTGGCGATGGTTATCCTAACGTTTACACGAGCCTTATTCTATTTCTTTCAACGCAGAAAAAGAGTAGCGTAAAGTTTCATCAATTTTAAAAGCAAGATGCGCTGCATATTCAGAATGCAGCGCATCTTTTTTATTTTCGTCTTCTTTCAAGAAAAGTATTAATCGCCCCATTCTGGCAAAAGAACAGAGCAGATCTTTTTCGCTTCAGCGACCAAATCTACGTTGACGGGTAAACGGAATTTTTCTGTGACGCGTAAGCGTAAAAAAACGGAAGCCTGTTGAAGCTCCGCGGGCGTTTCGTCCATTTCTTCCAAGACCTTTAAGAGATCGTATGCGCTTGTACTTGGCGGCGTGATCCCGCGTCGAATCAAATATTCCCGAATGGCAACACCAGATGCACGACGTGCACAGACACGCATCTTCCCGTGGTTGCCTGCATCTCGCGCGCTTTCTGCCATTTTAAATTCTTTATTGAGTTGTGTTTTCCAAGTCATGGTGGCGATTATAGCAAAAAGCTGGCTTTGAAAGCCAGCTTTTTTTGTCCTTTAGTCAACAAAACGATATTTGAGCAACGCCCAAATCGCTTCGAAAGCATCGTGGAGTTTGATCTTCTTTCCGTCGGAATAATCGCGTGGGTTAAAGGAGATCGGCACTTCAAAAATGCGTACTTTTTTCTTGAGGATTTTGGCAGTGAATTCAGGCTCAAAATTGAAGCTATTGGAGTGGATGGTGATGCCATCCAAGACTTCGCGACGAAAAACCTTATAGCCCGTTTCCATATCGGTGAGGATGTTGTTGTAGAGAATATTGGTGGCAAGAGTAAGTAGCTTATTGGCGATCATGTGCAAGAACATAGTCGAGCGACGCGGCCCGCCGAGGAAACGTGAACCGTAAACAACATCGGCAATGCCTTCTTCGATCGGCTTCAGAATTTCGGGGTAGTCACGCGGATCATATTCGAGATCGGCGTCTTGAATGAGAAAAATATCGCCTTTTGCTTCGCCAAAACCTGTTCGTACTGCTGCGCCTTTGCCTTGGTTTTTTTCGTGCAAGACAACGCGTATTTGGTCTGTTCCATCCAACTCTTTCAAAATATCGCGGGTTCCATCGGTGGAACCATCATCAACGATGAGAATTTCCCATGCCAAGCCTGTTGCCTGAACACGCTTTAGGATTTCGCGGACATTTTGAACTTCATTATAAACGGGGATTATCACTGAAAGATTCATGGGGCAGATTATATCTTAATTTGGGTAAGACGCAACGCCCCACCCAAGCGTAAAATGACTTTTCACCTAATGCACAAGAATGCAGCCCTGCGTTAGAATAGGGGCGGAGATCAACTATGAAACGAAACCAAATTTCAGTAATTCTTTTATTCTTTTTGCTGACTATCAGCCTGATAACAGCTTGCAGCATGGAAATCTCAAAAGTGGGCGATACGACTGTTGCCCCTACAACCGGAATCATTACCGCAACATTGTACCCAACCTTTACACCGCGAGCGACCGCGACCCTGCTACCTGCTACCGCTATCGCAACTGTGGAACCGGTTTTGGGCAAGGCAACTGCACAGATCAACGTACGTCAACGCCCTAGCACGGCAAGTGAATCCATCGGAGCGCTCAATATCAATAGCGAAGTGCAAATATTCGGCAAAGATGCCACTGAAACCTGGTATCAGATCTACTTTGTTTTGCCAAGCGGAGCGCGAGGCGAAGGTTGGGCGGCGGCAGATTACATCTTAACCGAGAGCAAGCCAGATGTCCCGGTAACATCAGGAGGCAGTACATCTGGTGAAGATGAGAATGCAAATGGAAGTGTTACCCAGCAGGTCAATGTGCGTAGTGGTCCCGGCACAGAATTTGACGCACTCGGCATGTTAAATATTGGTGATGGAATTGTCGTAACAGGAAAAAATCTCGGTGGAACATGGCTGCAAATCGAATATACCTCTGGCTTAGACGGGAAAGGCTGGCTCTTTGCAGCATACGTCGAAACAAGCATCAGCGACGAACTGCCTATTATTAACGAAGCAGGCGACATAGTTGGCATTAGCACCCAAACCAGCATCGCTGCAACGGCATCACCCGTTTATACGCCTGCTCCTGATGATGGAGACACAACGGATGAGCCCGCCATTCTGGTCACTTTCTCAACAAATGATTCGCGTGCCTTCAGCTATAGCAGCGACGTATCATCCCCAGAAGGCGACGAAGAGGACTGGGTCGCTTTTCATCCCAACTCCCCGGATGAACTCCGCGTGAATTTATTGATCGATCTGGAATGTTCGGGGAATGGCAGCTTAATTGTTGAAATGTGGCAAGGCGGGATCGAGTTAACAGAGTGGGGCGCACTCGAATGCGGCGATAGCGACTACAAACTAAGCATGTTCCGCGATGAAACTTATCAATTTCGTTTGCGCGCAAAGAGAGCGCGCGAGTTAGAATATATCCAATATACTTTGCAAGTACGCGTAGCTCCCTAACTCGAAGGCAGGACAGGCGATGAAGAAACTCTCTACTCTCTTTCTAATTATTTTATTTAGCAGCCTTTCTGCTTGTCAGAGAGAAGAAACGTTATCTTTACCTCCTACTTCGACAACGCCTGCCAGAGAGATCAGCGTCACAGCAACGGTTACAGTTACGCCAACGCTTCTCCCCACGCCTGACCCCGCACTCAATGCGACCCTGCAAGAAGTAGAAGGGAGTGTAGAAGCCAAAGATATCGTTGAAGCGACATTCTCGATCGCTGAAGATGGCAGGGTAGTGCAAGAAGAAGGGCAAGTGCGCACGCTTGAAGATGGCTATACGCGCGTTGACCTTTCAACCGGCACGCTCATCCGCATGGCGCCGCTTTCTTACTTCACATTAGTCTCTAATGAACCTGTCGATGACAGTTTATTCACCCGCATCAAATTGGAATTAGGACAGATCTGGGTCGTACTCAATGGCGGCGTTGTAGAGGTAGAAACCCCATCCGGGCAAGCAGCAGTGCGCGGCTCTTATATGATGATCGAAATTGACCCTGTAACACAAGAGGCCCTTATTACCTGTCTTGAAGGAAGTTGTGAATTAAGTAACCCCGCTGGCGTTCTACAACTTACCAATGGGCAACGCGCCAAACTACAGCCTCCTGAATTAACAGAAGGGAACTTCATCTTGCCGCCTATAGAAGAGATGCGTGAAAGAGATTTCGCTGAATGGCTCTTTTTCGCTCCCGAAGCGCAAGATATTTTTCCGCATTTACATAAAGAAGGTATTCTCCCCTGGGAAGATTGGGAAGGCATTCTTCCTGATGAAGACGGCGATTTCCCAAATCTGGATGAGCTTTTCCCCGAACT
This sequence comes from Anaerolineae bacterium, assembly GCA_018648605.1. Taxonomy (GTDB): domain Bacteria; phylum Chloroflexota; class Anaerolineae; order Anaerolineales; family Villigracilaceae; genus Desulfolinea. The sequence continues at coordinate 5,980 of JABGQU010000024.1, forward strand.
GCCACTGCCTCCCCCCGACGATGGTGGCCTCTTAGACGGCGACGGCATTCTGGATGGCGACGGTCTGCTTGATGGAGATGGCATTCTGGATGGCGACGGTCTACTTGACGGAGATGGTCCACTGGGTGGCGATGGGCCTCCTGCAGGAGACGGGCCACTTGGTGGTGCTGGCTTGCCTTAATCATAAACTCTCTTTAAAGAAAAACTCATGCACTCAAAAAAGAAAACTCTGTCTCGTCAACTGGTCTTGTTATTTACGACCATCTTCATTTTAGTAGCGCTCGAAATCGCATCTCTCTTTCCAACCGTTATTACCCCGCTCGAAAGAGCTGATCTCGCTGCGCGTGATTTTTTCATGCGTTTGCGTGGAGAGCAAACACCTGATGACAGGATCGTCATCGTTGCGATTGATGATTTCTCCTTTAACTGGACAGGCTATCAATGGCCCTGGCCTCGCACCTATTTGGCGGAGATCGTCACATCGCTCAACGACGCAGGCGCAGAGGTAATTGGGCTAGATGTTTTCCTTTTTGAAGAAGATCCTGAAGGTGACCTCGCATTCGCAGCAGCTTTAGCGGAAACCCCACTTTCTGTAAATGTTATCCAAAAATATACCGATCAACAAGGCGTTGTTTCATTACGCCTGCCGCAGCCCATTTATCGAGACATACTAGACGGACAGGGCATTACGCCCATCCTCCTTGATGACGATGCCATTGCACGTAGCCTCATTGTCCACGATCAATTTCTCGAAGAAGATTATTACAATTGGGCATTTGAAGTTGCCGGGCTTTATCTTGACAACAGCCATCCCAGCGATGCCTTGCCAAATAGTATCTACCTAAATGGCAACAAAGTTCCTTTGCAAAACAATCGTTTTCTAATTGATTTTCGGGGTCCAGCCGAGAGCTATCCCATCTATTCAGCTGCCCGTGTTGTTTTGGGCGATTACCCTGCTGAAATTTTCAAAGATAAGATCGTGCTTATCGGGGCAACATCTGTTACTTTGCAGGATGTCTACCCAACGCCATTCTCCAGCCGAATCCGTACTTCGGGTGTAGAGATCGTTGCCACTGCGGTCGATTCGCTCCTGAATCAAAACTATCTGCACGTTGCCCCAATTTGGGTCAATATTTTTCTCATTCTTCTCGCAGCGTTGATCTCCCGTCTCATTACCCATATTGCACGTCCCGGTCTCGCTATCAGCCTAATGACAGGCAGTTTATTTCTCTATGCCATGATCTATTATCTCGTTTTTCTTCAGCAAAGGCTTTACCTGCCTTTCATGGCGCCAGAGACAATGCTTTTTCTGGGCGTCATCATGCCCACGCTTGAAGAATCCGTAACACAAGAAATTGAAAAACGGCGTGTGCGCAATCTTTTTATGCGTTTTATCTCCCCAGATATGGTCACGCAATTGCTTGAAACCCAAAATATCGACTCGCTGAATAAACGTAGTGAGATCACGATCCTTTTTTCAGATATTCGCAATTTCACCAGCATGTCTGAAAAGCTAACTCCCGATGGTGTGGTCGCCCTGCTTAATCCTTATTTAGATGTAATGACTACCGTCGTTCATCAGCATGGTGGCACAGTGGATAAATATGAAGGCGATGCGATCGTGGCTTTTTTTGGAGAGCCGATTCGCTATGAAGATCACGCCCTCCGCGCTGCCCGCGCCGCTCTCGACATGCGGCTTGCTCTCGTTAAATTAAAGAAAGGTTGGGCGAAAGAGGGGATTCTGCCAGAGCACTTCGACATTGGTATCGGCTTGAATAGCGGTGACGTTTTTGTAGGGCTACTCGGCTCCGAACAGCGTGTTAATTACACCATCATTGGTGATAATGCTAATCTCGCTGCTCGCCTGCAAGATTTGAGCAAGGTCTATGCGTGGCCCATGATCATCAGTGAAAGCACACATCATGCGATCAAAGAAGAGTTTGAAACCGAGTTCATTGAAGCTGTTCAGGTAAAGGGGAAAAAAGAGCCTGTGAATATCTATAAATTGATCGACAGGAAGTAAAAGCGGGGCTTTGCAAATCATTTATGGGAATTTATCGTGATTTCTTGTACAACCGCCTTTTTTTATGGTAGATTTAACACTTGCTATTATCAATAAGACAAAAGAGGTTTCTATGAAAAAGACGAATCCACCCGATATTATTATTGGAAGACTTCCCCTTTATTTGCGCGCCCTGCACAGAATGGCAGATACCGGCTCTCTTGTTACCTCATCTCAAGAGCTGGGTGAATGGGTTGGTATATCAGCCGCACAGATCCGCAAGGATATTTCTCAATTTGGTGAATTCGGCAAACAAGGCACTGGCTATAATATCCAATTCCTTACAGAAAAAATACGTGAGATCCTAAAGATAGATCGCGTTTGGGATGTTGCTATTATTGGCATGGGCGATATCGGGCATGGCTTGGCTCGTTATCAAGGCTTTCTGGATCGCGGGTTTCGCGTACGATTAGCTTTTGATAATAGTCCTGAGAAAATTGGTACAAAAATAGGGGATTTGCTCATTCAGGATATTGCAGGTATGGTTGAAAAAATCAATTCGGCAAAGATCAAAATTGCTATGGTCGCTGTTCCTGCAAATCATGCGCAAGAAGTTGCCGATGATTTGGCTAAAACAAGCGTTAGGGCAATCCTTAACTACGCTCCAATCCGTATCAATGTTTCTGAAGGCGTACATGTGCAATATATTGACCCCGCTACGCATTTACAATGGATGACTTATTACCTCTAAGAAAAACTCATTATAAACAAAAAAAGTCCCGATAAATTATCGGGACTTTACGTTTAAGAAATATCTCTAAACCCTCGGCAAATTGCGTTGCAGAACCGGATATAACTCTAATCCACGCACGGTGCCTTCAACAACACAAGTGAGAGGGTTATCGACCAAATAAGCGGGGATACCTAAAGATTTGGTAAGCAACTTATCAATACCTCGCAAGAGAGCGCCGCCGCCACAAAGAGCAACACCGCGATCAATAATATCGGAAACCAACTCAGGAGGGGTCTTCTCGAGAACACGTCGTCCTGTTTCGACTACATCCTTAAGCGGGTCTTGCAAAGCTTCGACGATCTCGCCTGTTGTTAATGTTACGGGGCGCGGCAATCCTGTAACCTGGTCTTGCCCTTGCACTTCCATACTTTGTTCCTGATACTGGGGCACAGCCGCGCCGATCTTGATCTTCAGTTGTTCAGCAGTTGCCTGCCCGATTATCACGCCATATTTACGACGAACGTAAATCGCGATTGCTTCATCTAAATCCAGCCCGCCTGCGCGTAATGTTTCTGCAGAGACAATACCATACATTGCCATCACAGAGGCTTCTGTTGCGCCGCCTCCTAGAGAAATGACCATATTGCCAGAAGGAGCGCTAATTGGCAGGTCAATACCCAGAGCAGCCGCCAACGTTTGCTGGATCAAAGTAACTTCACGGCTGCCAGCTTCGAGCGCAGCTTCGTAAACGGCGCGACGCTCAACACTGGTAACTCCATAAGGAACAGAGATCATTACTCGCGGACGAAAGATACGCATTGAGCCACTGACACGTTGCAAAAGATATGAGAGCAGAGATTCTGTGATGACGTAGTCTGCAATTACCCCATTTTTGAGTGGACGGGCAACTTCAATATTTTCGGGAACACGTCCGAACATATTTAGTGCTTCTTGCCCAACTGAGACCATTTTCTCAGTCATTTTTTCATCATCGATCTCTATAGCGACAATAGTCGGCTCGTTGAGCAATACTTGTGTACTGTCTGCGAGCCGAGTATTAATCGTACCGAGGTCAATGCCCAATTCTTTTGAAAAGAGGGCCATTTTATTCTTCTGTCGAGCGAGAGGAATGCTGCTTACTCTTGCGATAACGACGTACTGCATCCAAACGCAAATTTGAACGGCGCAAAGCCGCAGACATAGCTAGATAACGATCTGAGTCGGGGGGAGGTCCCTTTTCCATATATTCTTTGGCACGCGCTTGTGCCGCTTCTGCTCGGGCAATGTCAATTTTTTCGACATTCTCTGCTCGGTCAGCAAGAATAGTGACAATATCTGGTTGGATCTCAGCCACGCCGCCTGCAACGGTAAAGTTTCTTTCTTCACCATCTTTACGCACCTGCACTACGCCAAAATTCAGCGTAGTCAGCACAGGAGCATGGTTAGGCAGAACGCCCATAATCCCACTCGTACCGGGGATGACTACAATATCGGCATCCCCTTCATAGATTGGTTTGTCTTGCGAGACAATTTCACAGCGAATTGGCATATTTTCTTCCTTTACTTAATTCTTGTAAATCATTTGCCAGCACAAAAATGTTGGCTCATCATGCTATTCGCTATTCCTTACGCGTCCCCGCGCATAACCTTGGCTTTTTCAATCACATCATCAATCGTGCCAGCCATCATAAAAGCTTGCTCTGGCAGATCATCATGCTTGCCATCCAATATCTCGCGGAAGGAGCGGATAGTATCCGCAAGCGAAACATATACACCAGGAATACCTGTGAATTGTGAAGCTGTCACAAAGGGTTGCGAGAAGAAACGCTCGATCTTACGAGCACGGGAAACGAGTAACTTGTCGTCTTCGCTAAGTTCGTCCACACCGAGAATCGCGATGATATCTTGCAAATCTTTGTAGCGCTGGAGAACCTGTTGCACTTCACGAGCAGTACGATAATGCTCATCACCAACGATATTGGGATCAAGAATACGGCTGGTAGAGGTTAGAGGATCAACTGCCGGGTAAATACCCTTTTCTGAGATAGAGCGCTCGAGTGCGATAGTAGCATCCAGATGGGTAAAGGTTGCTACAGGCGCGGGATCGGAGTAGTCATCTGCGGGAACGTAGACAGCCTGCATCGAGGTGATCGAACCTGTACGAGTGGAGGTAATGCGCTCCTGCAACTCACCCATCTCTGTGGAAAGGGTCGGTTGATAGCCTACCGCGGAGGGCATACGTCCAAGCAACGCGGAGACTTCTGAACCAGACATGGTGAAGCGGAAGATATTATCAATGAAGAGGAGTACGTCCTTGCCCTGATCACGGAAGAATTCCGCCATAGCCAGAGCAGAGAGAGCAACGCGCAAACGCACGCCAGAAGGCTCGTTCATTTGACCAAAGACCATCACGGTGTCTTTCATAACGCCCGATTCAAGCATTTCGCGGAAGAGGGAGGTTCCTTCACGAGTACGTTCGCCCACCCCTGCGAAAACAGAGTTGCCTTTATGAACACGTGCGATCGAGGAAATTAACTCGGTAATAACAACTGTCTTGCCAACACCTGCCCCGCCGAAGATACCGGTCTTACCACCCTTGGTGAAGGGGGCGATCAAGTCGATGACTTTGATGCCGGTTTCAAAAATTTCTACGCTGGTTGCTTGTTCGGAAAATTCAGGAGCTTTACGATGGATCGGGTAATAAGCTTCAGCTTCAACTTCACCGGCACCATCTACAGGCTGACCGAGCACATTGAAGATGCGTCCGAGCGTTGCCAATCCAACGGGCACTTTAATCGGGGCACCGGTGGCTACAGCATCAACACCACGACGGAGACCATCGGTGGTATCCATTGATACGGTACGCACCCAGTTATCGCCCAAATGTTTTTGGACTTCCAAAACGAGCGGGGTTGTGCCTTCACGCTCGACTTCAATTGCCTCAAAAAGCCCAGGGAGCTGTCCATCTGCAAATTCTACATCAACAACGCCACCCTGAACCTGTACTACGCGACCTGTAATATTCGCCATAATTACCTCCGTTACTTCTGTGACTGAGCAAGCGCTTCTGCGCCGCCAGCAATATCGAGAATATCGCCAGTAATAGCTTGCTGACGAACCTTGTTATAGTCTAATTGCAACGCTCCGACCAATTCGTGGGCGTTATCTGTTGCATTACGCATAGCAACCATACGTGCAGCATGTTCACTAGCCAGTGATTCAAGAACTGCCTGATAGACCTGCAAAGCTGTGAAGCTAGGAATGATCTCGTTCAGGATCTCTTCGGCATCCGGCTCGTAGATATAAGCTGCCGCTGCGGTTTTTTGTTGTCCATATTCCTGCACCAGATCGTCACTATCATCTACTTCGAGGGGCAGAAGTTTCTTCATGACTGGTTCTTGCCGTCCCATTTTGATGAAATCAGTGTAGACCAGATAAACTTCGTCCACGTTGCCCTTCAAAAACTCACCTACAGCAAGATGTCCAATAGCGGAAACATCTCCAAAGGAGGGCGCGGCGGGCAAGTCGCTGAATTCTGCCATCACATTTCCACCACGGCGCATGAGAAGATCACGTCCCTTGCGTCCAACAGTAATATACTGCGTGGGATTTTTGTAATTATCGAACTGTTGCATATTAAAGCGGATAACGTTGGTGTTATACGCACCAGCCAAACCGCGATCGCTGCTAAGTAAGATAACTAGCGTCTTCTTTACTTCGCTGCGCTCCGTTAGAAGCGGGTGCAAAGTAGAACGCCCGGGCTGCCCGGCAACGTGCTGTAAAACCTGCCAGGCCTTGCTGGCATAGGGGCGTGTTGCTTCAACTTGATCGACAGCCTTGCGAACTTTGCTCGCGCTAACTGCTTCAAGTGCACGCGTCACCTGTGCAATATTTTTTACGCTCCGAATACGGAGCCTCATATCTCGTGCTGAAGCCATATCTTAGCCTCTGCTCTCTATGCTTGCCAAGTGTTTTTGAAAGTTTCAAGTGCCTGACGCAATTTTGCTTCTGTATCGTCAGAAATTCGATTCTCATCAGCAATCGCTTTGCCAATTTCAGGATGCGATGTTTCCAAATAGCGCAGGAGATCGGTCTCCCAGGAACGCATACTCTCAAGCGGAACTTCATCGGCGAAACCATTGGTTCCGGCAAAGATAACCATCACCTGATTTTCGAGCGAAATTGGTTCATATTGCGGTTGTTTCAGAATTTCCTGCATGCGCTGACCACGCTTGAGTTGACCTTGGGTAGCAGCATCCAGATCTGAGCCGAACTGTGCAAACGCAGCCAATTCGCGATAAGAAGCCATATCTAATTTCAGACGTCCAGCAACTTGACGCATTGCCTTGGTCTGGGCTGCACCACCCACACGGGATACCGAGATACCAACGTTCACCGCAGGGCGGATACCAGCATTGAAGAGGTTACCTTCAAGATAGATCTGTCCATCTGTGATCGAGATCACGTTGGTGGGCACGTAAGCCGACACGTCGCCGAGCAAGGTTTCGATGATCGGGAGAGCGGTCAACGAGCCGCCGGTGCCAGCAACAGGAACGACTTTGACATCTTCCAAACCTTTGGCAGCTTCTTTAGCATTATGCTCTGCAATCGGTCCATTATAAACTTCGCCATTGACCGAAGTTTCTTTGGTGCCGAACATTTCAGCGTAGTCTTTTTTGACAAGAACAAAGTGGGTATCAACACGAGCTGCACGTTCGAGCAAGCGAGAGTGGAGATAGAAAAGATCGCCGGGATATGCTTCACGTCCAGGTGGACGGCGAAGAAGGAGTGAAACCTGACGATAAGACCAAGCATGCTTGGAAAGATCATCATAAACGACCAACGCGTGGCGTCCGGTTTCCATGAATTCCTCGCCCATCGCGCAGCCAGCGTAAGGAGCAATATATTGCAGCGCAGCGGCTTCATCAGCAGAAGCCAAAACGACGATGGTGTGATCCATCGCGCCATAGCTTTCGAGCATGGCAACGGTACGTGCAACGGCAGCTTTTTTCTGACCGATGGCAACGTAGATACAAACCAGATCTTTACCTTTTTGGTTGATGATCGTATCCAACGCAACGGCTGTTTTCCCTGTTTGGCGGTCACCAATAATTAGCTCACGCTGTCCACGACCAACGGGGATCATCGCATCGATGGCTTTGATACCGGTCTGGACGGGGGTATCCACATCCTGACGACCGATCACGCCGGGAGCAATACGTTCGATTGGGCGATAGCGGCTAAAAGCTACTGGGCCCTTACCGTCGATGGGTTCACCAAGAGCATTTACCACGCGTCCAATCAAGCCATCTCCAACAGGCACTGATGCAATACGTCCGGTAGAGCGAACGCTCATACCTTCAGCAATTTCATCGTACGCACCCATGATAATGACACCAACGCTATCTTTTTCAAGGTTGAACGCAATGCCCATAACGCCATTTTGGAACTGAACAAGTTCCTGCGCCTGAACATTCGCCAAGCCTTGAATACGTGCAATACCATCACCAGCTTCGGTAACAGTACCAACATCACTAATGCCAACTTCAGGCTCAAACGCGTCGATTTGCTGCTGAAGATCACCCGTGATTTGTTTAATCAGATCTGACATTTGTCCTCCACGTCCATCAAAATTCAAGATAATTTCGAGAGATTAGGCGGCTATCTTGATTCCGCCATAACATACAATAGCCCGAATAAGGTCTACCTATCCGGGCAAAAATTCAGATTGCACCGTGTTGTTTTGTATGGGTTTAGATCCATGCAGTTGAACACTCTTTTGATAAATTCGCTCTGTGTACAGAACGTGCTTATCATACCTGAAAGGAAGTGTATTGTCTAGTTTTGACCTCTTCTCGAGGCTTTATATGGAGAATCTTAACCAAACTCTAATAGATGGATGAAAAGCTACAGAACAGAGATAACATGAAGGTATAATTGCAGCGTTTCGCCCTTAAATTTAGGCTTGCTACCGTTAAATAAAAATATCTCCGAATATATACATTCTCCACTTAAAGGTTACCTACTCGAATGAAACTTTCTGAACTATTTGGCTCCACCCTGCGAAAAGCCCCCACCGATGCAGAAACCGCATCCTATCAGTGGCTGGCGCGTGGAGGTTATATCCGCCCCACCAGCGGCGGGGATTTCGTGACTCTGCCCCTCGCCGAACGTGCGCTGAACAAGCTAAGGGCAAGACTCCGTTATGAAATGGAATCACGTGGGGGTCAAGAGATCGGCGCGCACGCTGAAATTATTCAGGTTGCCGCCGGGGATATCCAATCCTATCGTCAATTGCCAAAGCTACTCTATTCCTTTGATGAGATCACGAAAAAAGCACACCCGCGTTTGGGATTATTCGGCGCGGCGCATTCGCCCAGCCTGAATATCCATGTTTTAGCGACATCTGAAGACGTTCAGAAAAACTATCAAAAAATGCTCGATAAAATATGGGTCGAGTTTTTTGGAAAATTAAAAGTCAACGCAGCCAAAACCGAATGCGGCGGCTATGCGTTTATCACCGCCAAAGGTGGCACGGACTATATCCGCTGCCCGCAATGCGGCTATCTTAACACTCAGGATTTTGCCCAACAAACGAAGACCGCCCTCCCCAAAGAAGAGCTTTGTGAACTGGAAAAAGTCGCCACGCCAGACGCGCATACCATCGAAGCATTGGCAAGCTTTTTAGATATGCCAAAAGAAAAAACAGCGAAAGCTGTTTTCATGACCGCAAAAATCGCCAGCGCAGAAAAGTTCGTTTTTGCCATTTTACGCGGCGATATGGAGTTGAGCGAAGCAAAGTTAATGACCGCACTAGGTGCATCAGAAATGCGCCCAGCCACCGATGACGAGATCATTGCCGTCGGTGCAGTGCCCGGATATGCTTCGCCGGTTAGCATAAAAGATGTATTGGTAGTCGTGGACGATCTAATACCTGAATCGACCAATTTGGTTGCGGGCGCGAACGAAGCCGGCTATCATCTTCGGAATGTGAATTACGGACGTGATTACACCGCCAAGATCGTAACCGATCTGGCATTGGCACAAACCGGCACACCTTGCCCGAAATGCAATACAACGCTCACGCAGGTTTCTGGTGTGGAATTGGTTAGTACGACTTCTTCTTATGCAACAGACGAAGCAAGGTACACTGACGAAAACGGAAAAGGTCTGCCAATCTGGGTAGCAAGTTGGGCACTCGATCTTGGACGTGCACTGGCCACTGTTGCAGAAAGCCATCATGATGAGTATGGGCTTTTGCTCCCCCCCGCCGTTACCCCTTATGATATTCACTTGGTCTGGCTACCCGGAAAAACGATAGATACGCGCGGCGAAGCTGAAGAGCTATATCTCAACCTGACAAGTACAGGCTTCACTGTTCTCTATGATGACCGCGATGCCCGTGCAGGTGAAAAGTTCAACGACGCCGATCTGATCGGCTGCCCCGTTCGCATCACCATTGGCGAAAAAGCGCTGAAAGAAAATTGTGTAGAGATCAAATTACGCAATACAAAAGATAAAGAATTGATCCCACTGGATGATATTTCCAATTATGTTTTGGAGAATTTGGAATAGAACACAGATCACACGGATATAAACTATGACAAAAATAAACATGTCCTCCCCCGACCTGACCGATGCTGAGCGTCAGGCTGTTGCCAACGTCCTTGATACACCCATTCTTAGCATGGGGCAATACGTTAAGGATTTCGAGCAAGCCTTCTGCGATAGAACAGGTGCAAAGCACGCTATTGCTGTAAATTCTGGCACAGCAGGGCTACATCTCTGCGTCCGCGCAGCGGGCATCGGTGCAGGCGATCTCGTCATCACGACACCTTTTTCCTTTGTTGCATCGTCGAACGTGATGCTCTTCGAGAACGCTGTGCCCGTCTTCGTGGATATTGATCCGCGTACGGGCAATATTGATCCCGAACTCATCAAGGATGCTGTCGAAAATGTTGAGAAGTATCTCCCGCGCAAGGGCGCGAAAGCCGATGCGCCCATCAAAGCCATTCTGCCCGTTGATGTTTTCGGTCAACCCGCAGACATGGACCCGATCATGGCAATCGCCAAAGAGCATGATCTCACTGTGATAGAAGACTCTTGCGAAGCCCTCGGTGCGGAATATAAAAGTCGCCCCGCCGGCATGCTCGGCGATTTTGGCGTTTTCGCTTTCTACCCCAACAAACAGATCACCACCGGCGAAGGCGGTCTTGTCATCACTGACAATGACGAATACGCCGATTATATGCGCGCCCTTCGTAATCAGGGACGCGCCCCAGGCGATACCTGGTTGCAACATACCTATCTCGGCTACAACTATCGTCTCGACGAAATGTCTTCGGCACTGGGAGCGGTACAAATCTCAAGACTGGATGAACTGCTCGACAAACGAGAGCAAGTTGCGGGCTGGTATGAGGAGCGGCTAAGCGAAATTCAAGGTGTAGAAACGCAGATCGTAGAATCCTTCACCACGCGCATGTCTTGGTTCGTCTATGTCGTCCGTTTTGATGCTTCGATTGACCGCGACGCCCTCGCGCAGAAATTGATCGCACGCGGCATTCCCGTGCGCCCCTATTTCGCCCCCATCCATTTGCAGCCTTATATGGTCGAGCGTTTTGGTTATCGGCGCGGCGACTTCCCCGTTACTGAAGATTTGGGCAACCGCAGCCTTGCATTGCCTTTCTCGGGCGTAATGAGCGAAGAAGCTGTCAATCAGGTTTGCCACATCATCGCAGAGACGATTCGATGAAACTCCCCCTAAATCCGAAGTATTTGGGGGGATGCCCGCAGGGCAGGGGGGCGAATGAGCGAGGGTAATTTCCTCCCGCCGCGTCGTCGTGGGTTGCTCATGCATGGCATTCTGCTCGCCATTTTGGGCGGTATCACTACATGGGGTTTTATTGGTATTTCCCGTGCCGAAGTGGGACCTGTCTTCATGGTCTACATACTAATTACACTCATTGCTGCATTGCCTCTGCCCGTAGTCGGCTATCGTGCCTATGCCCTCCTGCGCGCCAATTATCATCTTGGGCGCGAAACGCTCAAGCTCTCTTGGGGCTTGCGCATCGAGGATATCCCGCTCAGCGATATTGAATGGGTCCGCCCCGCTACAGATCTGACTCTGCCGCTGCGCCTGCCACGTTTTCGTTTATTCGGCTCCATTTTGGGATTGCGCCGACATTCCGATCTAGGTACTGTGGAATTTCTAGCCTCGGATGCAAAAGAATTGCTCCTCATCGCAACGGCAAAACGCGTCTTTGCGATTTCACCAAAAGACCCGCGCCGCTTCACCCGTGATTTCCAACTTGCTACCGAGTTAGGAAGTTTATCTCCGTCCCAAGCGTTTTCCACCTACCCCTCCTTCATCGTCGCAGAAGCCTGGAAAAGCCTGCTCGCCCGCTATCTCTGGTTGAGCGGACTCTTGCTCAACATCGGCTTGCTCGCGTGGACAAGTTTCTTCATCCCCAGCCTTGAGAATATCCCCCTCGGCTTCGACCTAAACGGCGCACCCCAGGGACCTTTCCCTGCTGTGCAATTAATGCTCCTGCCCCTCATTAGCGCAGCCCTCTTCCTCGTCGGCTGGATCGCAGGCTTATACTTCTACCGCTGGGAAGAACAACGCATCCTCGCCTTCATTATCTGGGCATCCAGCACCTTAACGGGGATATTATTTCTCGTCGCAGTTTTATTTGCGATCACAACGCCAATTTCGTAGGGGCGAACGGCCGTTCGCCCCTACTCTGTAGTAGAACATCATGCCTCAATTATTCCTTGGTTCTATTTTCGCCATCATTATCTCCCTCCTCGCCTACAAAGCTAAAAGCCTCGATAAAAGCGGTGCGATAGCTGCCACCGTCGAAGGGATACTCATCTTTGGTCTCGGTGGCTGGGAATGGGCAATTCTCTTACTCGCCTTCTTCATTTCTTCCAGCGCACTCTCCAAAATGTTCAAAGCTCGCAAAAAAGGGTTGAAAGAAAAATTCGACAAAGGCAGTCGTCGTGATGCCATGCAAGTTCTCGGTAACGGCGGTCTCGCCGCGATCTTCGCCACACTAAATTATTTCTTCCCCGATACCCACTGGACGTGGTTAGGATTTGCCGCCGCGCTGGCTGCCGTCAACGCGGATACCTGGGCAACGGAGCTGGGGGTACTCAACCCAACCCGTCCCCGCATGATTACCAACCTAAAGCAAAAAGTAGAAAAAGGAACATCTGGCGGAGTTTCAGTAATGGGAACTTTCGCATCTTTGGCAGGCTCAGTCCTCATTGGCATTCTGGCGGGCATCTTTTCCCCCAACGGAAATATCCTCCCCATCTTCACCCTCATCACCCTCGCAGGGTTACTTGGCGCCCTATTCGACTCTTATCTCGGCGCGACCGTACAAGCCATCTATCATTGCCCCTCTTGCGAAAAAGAAACCGAACGCCACCCTATCCATCTCTGCGGAACAGAAACGCGCTTCAAACGCGGCTTCAAATGGCTAACGAATGATTGGGTTAATTTCGCTTGTGCAACTACCGGGGTTTTGATCGCATTGGTTTTCTAGCCCCCTGGCCTTCGAACATTCACCTCAATACAAAGCGCTTGGGAAATGCTATAAACTCTTTTTCTGATTTTACTCTCCCCTAAATTCCGTACTTAGAATTTGGGGGAGAGGCCCTTTAGGGCAGATGGGGCAAAACAAGTATAACTAGACACAAAAGGCTTCCATGATCTCGAAGCCTTCTTTTCATCTTTCTCTATTTCAATTCTCCATCGGCCCCGTCCGCTCAAAATACAAATCCATGATCGTTTGCGCCAGACTTACCGAGTCATGCCGCCATGGGAATTCGCGATCCAGCAAGTCGGCGGTATAAAGCCGACGGTCACCCGAAAGCTCATCGCCAATATTCACCCATGTCGTATTTTCGGGCAAAGTCGCTTCATGGCAATCATTGGCGATCACCAGCTCGATCAACCCCTCTCCAACATGGGATTCCAAAGCCGCGAGATGATCGTAACAAGTAAATGCATCCGTTTCACCGGATTGGGAGGCGACATTGCAAACGAACAATTTCAACGCGCGGCTTGCACGCACTGCCGATACCAGATCTGCTACCAATAAATTGGGCAGGATACTGGTGTACAAGCTGCCCGGCCCGATCACGATCACATCTGCCGCTAAAAGAGCGCGGATCACAGGCGGGAAAGCCGGTGCATTATCCGGCTCCAACCAAACACGTCGGATACGCCCCGCAAATGCCGGGATGCGGCTTTCTCCCTCTACGCGGACTTCATACGCCGAATGTGGCAACGACATATCGGCAACCAGCTTCACGTCATGGAGCGTGGACGGAAGCACGCGTCCATGTACCGAAAGGACTCTGCCCGATTCCGCTATCGCTTCCTCGAAAGATCCCGTAATATTGCTCAATGCACTGATGAATAGATTGCCAAAAGAGTGTCCACCCAATCCATCTGATCCGCTAAAACGATATTGGAAAAGTTGTGTCATCAGGGCTTCATCGTTCGAGAGAGCGGCCAAGCAATTGCGTATGTCGCCCGGTGGCAGGATGCCCATCGTCTCGCGTAATTTGCCCGATGAGCCGCCATCGTCCGCAACGGTAACGACCGCCGTCAGATTATGGGTGTAGGCTTTCAATCCGCGCAAAAGTGTCGAGAGGCCATGCCCCCCGCCAATGACCACGATCCGCGGACCACGCCCTCGCCGATTATATTGGGTCAACTCATTAACGATCTGGCTGCCCGGGCGTAAAAAGGGGCGCAAAAGAGAGCGATTCAACCCCCAAATTCCATAAGCAACGATGCCCACACCGATCCCACCGAAGATAAGTACACGCAGCGGGCGTGGCAAAAAACGCAGTGAAGCAACTGAGAGCGCTGGCAGCCACCAGGTTTCGGGTGCGGTGCGGTAAAAATCAAGCAGATAATATGCCAGACCAACGCCCAAAAGTGTGACGCCTGCCAGCACCAATCCGATCCAACGTTTCACTCCCAAACCCGGGGCAAGCCAACGCAAGGAGAGACGTAGATTTTCGCGAAAACGAGAGGGTTTCATGTTGTGATAATAGCAAGTTTCAGAGAGGGGGTCAATGCAACAAAAAAGGATATGTTTTTCACATATCCTTTTTTGATAAAAATTTTGTCTTAGACTCCTAAAACCTGCTCCACCAAGCGTTTCAATTTCGAAGGCAAGATCGGCTTATTCTCGATCTCGGCATTCAGATCTTTCAAATCCTGAAAAACTTCCGCATCTGCGACGACACTCAAGACGATCACTGGCTGCTGAAGATGGAAGTCGTTTCTAAAGGTGCGCAGCAAGTGCATCCCGGGGTAATGTCCAAAACGCTCATCTGTGCCCGGCGGGATGATCAGATCAAGCAAGATCAAATCGCAGGCGCGCAGCTTCTCAATATTATCGAGGGCCTCTTTAACGGTATAAAAACGTTCGATCAAATAGCCGCCCCGTTCAAGGGGGCGCACAACGTCGTTAATAATATCGGTATCGTCTTCGATCCAAACAATTTTTTTCTTAGGTGTACTCATATCTACCTCGCGGGTTGCTGAAAGGGAAGTTTGATAATAAAACGCACCAGGTGCGGCTGCCCCTCAGGTGAATCCCCTTGGCTTTTTTGTTCGCAAAAAGCAGAAATTGTGCCATGATGCTCTTTGAGAACTTGTTTCACAAAAAAGAGACCTTTGCCAGAGCCTGTTCTAAATTCGCCATCCGTCAACTTACCCTGATAATTTTCATCAAAGATCAAACCTTCTGCGATCTCCTCCGGCAAAATGCCCACCCCGTAATTCTCGATAGCAAGCGAATATAGATGCCCCTCTTGTCGCCCGCGAACTTTCACAAAACGCTCACGTCCGGGCGCACCCCGAAAGGAATATTTGATGGCATTATGAATCAGGTTATTAAAAGCAAGCTGCAAATGATCGCGCGAAAGCTCCACATGGGCATCATTTCCATCTACCGGGCGCAGATCAAACTTGATCTCGATCCCCTTACGCTTTGCTTCTGCTTCATAAATCCGTTTCGATTCGATCAGCAAAGTCTCAATACGTTGCCTGTAAAAGCGGTATTCGCGCTGGAATTTCCCCAAATTATTAACCACGGTCGCCAACGCCTCGGCGCTGTTGATGATCCCGTGGATGCCCATTTTAAGATCGTACTTTTTCAATTCATCGAACTCGGTCAGTAAATTCTCGGCATTTAAAATCCCCTGGATGCGCGTCTGGATTTCATGGGTAATTTTTTCGATATGATAACGCGCCTTCTCTTCATCGTCAAAAATGCGATAGAGCCATTCGGCAACCTGGGGCAAAGTTGCCTGAAGATGCGCGAATTCGTCCTCGCTATAATCTTTGACTTTGGCGAGGAGCCTCTTCAGCGTTTGGGCTTGCTCGGCGTCCAACCCCAAATTGGATACCGCTTCTGCGTGTTTTTCTAACGATATTTTTTCGTGGGATGCCTCAGCAAGCCTCAACTCCCCGTATAAAATTACAGCTTTCACCTCATCGTCCAACGCGACAGGTACCGCATAATTATAAATTCCAGCGTGACAGATGCTTAATCCCTCTTCCCCTTTTTCACGAACTTCCTTCGCCCGTCGTTTTTCATCCGCTACACATTTGGCTTTCCCGCCGGGCAGTGATTGAATATAGCGGCAATGTTCTTCATAAAGTGAAGGATTGTCAGAAGCAAAAATACCCACGCTTTCGCCATTTTGTTTTTCATAAATGCCGATCGGCAGCCTGGATGTTTGCGCAAAAATATCCAGAATGGTGCGGATACGCGCTTCCTGCGAGGCAAGGACGGCTTTTTTACTCATCATAGCGTGCTATCCCTACTCAATAGTTTGCTTGTAGATCGCGGAGATGATCTGCTTGAAAGCTGGGTCAGATGGGTCATATTCTGCGGCTTTGTATAGGAATTCTTTGATAGTTTCCGCTGAGTATTTACGGTGCTGAAGTTCTTCCAGCCCGGTTTTATCTTCCAGGTAGAGGACTTTATATTTGGTTAGCAGCGCGAGAATTTCTTCCATGCGTTCCAGGTCTTCAGATTTTGAAGCGAGTTGATATTGACGCTTTAGGCGAGTAATTTTTTTCTCGCCGATCCAACGAATGTGCTTCTGCGTATAGTGGCGTTCACCATTATCGCCACGCTTTAAAAGTGGGAAGCCTTCTTCTTCTTCCCAGCGAAAAAGAGTGCTTTTTGAAATATCGAACATCTTATAGATATCGACAGGGAGATATTTTTTGTCTGTTTTCATATTTTGAATATACTGAGTATACCTTTTGGGGAGATAAGCTTATCATACAAGCTCATAGAAAAAAAGTCAAGGCGTATAGACAACCTTGACTTTGCAACGCTGAAAAGTTTTTCTTTTTCCGGCTTTCAAAGAGCTTTTCGTGCCATCGTGTACAAAAAACAGGCAGAACACCTATCTCTAGTAATTTAACAATGATATACCTGCAGCCACGATACCGATACAAAAGACACAGAAAGCGAGAAAAACAAAGAGAATTCCGACAATAAGAAAAACTTTGCCGCCTAAACCTATTTTGCGTTCTAATGCCGCATCTTCGGGATTATTGGGATCATAATAAACGGTTATATTTTCCCCTACAGGATATTTCGCCAAAGTTTCTTCTGATTTATTACGATTACTATTTCCTGTACTCCCACCAAAAGTAATCCGATCCCCTGTATATTCCGTGCCAAGAAATTCGTAAGTATATTCCACTTCAGGGTAATAAAGCGTATTACTACTCTCATAACTTGTTTCCCGTCGCATCAAGGATTTTGTAATTCTCCCTACTGTAGAAGACCAGCCCAGGCTCTCTTCTGCATCCTTTTTCTCCTGAAAATATTTATAGATCATCACGGCGCCAATGATGCCAAAAACGACGAGTATAAAGCCACCAGCTAGAATACTAACAATCATTTTCTACCTCCGAGAGTTTTTTCAAGATGATTTTCATCTTACATCGTCTCCAAAGAAAAATCAAATCAGACCTAAATGGTATACTCTCTTTTCGCATTTTTGCGCAAGAAATAAAACAAATGTGCTATAATTTTCTCACCCCAAAATAAAGGTTTATCTATGGCTCAAAATGTTATCCGTGTCGTGGGGGCACGCGTCCACAATCTCAAAAACATCACGGTTGAAATCCCGCGTGATAAATTTGTTGTCATTACGGGACTCTCCGGTTCTGGCAAATCATCTCTCGCCTTCGACACGATCTTCGCCGAAGGGCAACGACGTTATGTCGAATCGCTTTCAGCGTATGCGCGCCAGTTCATCGGGCAAATGGATAAGCCGGATGTCGACTATATTGACGGACTTTCTCCCGCAGTTTCTATCGATCAGAAATCAACATCTCATAACCCCCGTTCCACCGTCGGCACGGTCACCGAAATCTACGATTACTTGCGTTTGCTCTACGCACGTGTTGGTATCCCGCACTGCCCCACTTGTGGACGAGAAGTGGTCAAACAATCGGCGCAAGAAATTGTGGATAAAGTCGAATCGCTCGCGGATGGAAGCAGGATTCTGGTTCTCGCACCTTTGGTTCGCGCCCGAAAAGGGACCTACCAATCCGTTTTTGAAGAGATCCGCAAGGCGGGCTTCGCCCGCGTGCGCGTGGACGGAGATGTCCGCTCCCTCGACGATGAATTTGATCTCGACCGTTATAAAATCCACACCATCGAAGCTGTCGTGGATAGGCTCGTTATTCGCCATCATGACGATGAAGAGGAAAGACAAGCTGCGCTCTCCCGCTTGACGGATTCTATTGAAACGGCACTGAAATTTGGTGATGGATATATGACCGTTGCGCTCACCCCTCAAGAGGGAGAAGGACACGACATCCATTACTCGGAGCATCTTGCCTGCCCCGAACATGGTACGAGCATCGCCGAGATCGCGCCACGCACCTTCTCATTTAACACACCACACGGAGCCTGTCCCGTTTGCGAAGGTTTGGGGCATAAACTCGAAATTGATCCCGATCTGCTCATCGCCAACAAAGAGCTTTCTCTAAATAATGGTGCGATTTCTGCATCCGAGTGGAGCGGCCCGCGCGAAGAGGGTGGCTATTATTGGCAGACCCTTCAAGCAGCCGCATCTAATTACAAGGTCAATCTCGACAAACCCTATCATGAGCTAAATGAAAAAGAACGCGACCTTATTCTCTATGGCAGTCGCGGGGAAGAATTTGAAGTTATTTATCAAAACGCCAAGGGAAATGAGTACACCTTTCGGCGTAGTTTTGAAGGGGTGATCGGCAATCTCGAACGTCGTTATCGTGAAACGAGTTCAGAATATATGCGCAAACGCATCGACGAGTTTATGTCGCAAAAGCCTTGTCCGGACTGCGGCGGCGCACGCCTGCGACCAGAAGCAGTTGCTGTGACCGTTGGCGATAAAAACATCATCGAAATGACAGCGTTACCTGTCGCGGATACGCTGGCGTGGACAGAAACCCTGAACTCCATTTTTAACGAGCGTGAAAAGATCATCGCTGAACGAATACTCAAAGAAATTCAGGCACGGCTCGGTTTCCTTGTGGATGTGGGACTCGATTATCTGACCATCAACCGCTCGGCAGGGAGTCTTTCAGGTGGGGAAGCGCAACGGATCAGACTAGCAACGCAAGTTGGTTCACGATTGGTCGGTGTTCTATATGTTTTGGATGAGCCTTCAATAGGATTGCATCCCCGCGACAACGCACGTTTACTCAAGACCCTGGAAGGGTTGCGTGATTTGGGCAACACCGTCCTCGTCGTAGAACATGATGACGAAACGATCATGACTGCCGACTGGATTCTTGACCTTGGCCCCCGCGCAGGTGAACATGGCGGCGAAATTGTTGCTGAAGGAACGCCAGAGACGATCTTAGCGCACCCCAAGTCACTCACCGGCGCATATCTCTCTAAACGGAAGCAAGTGCCGGTGCCGAGCGAACGTCGCAATGGGAGCGGTAAAAAACTGACGGTGGTAGGTGCTCGGGCAAATAATCTTAAGAATATCGACATAGACATCCCGCTAGGAAAATTGGTTTGTATTACGGGAGTCTCTGGCTCCGGCAAATCGACGCTGATGGGCGACATCCTGTATCAATCTTTGGCGAAAACGCTGAACCGTGCGCGCACGCTGCCCGCCGAACATGATGAAATTTTGGGCGTGGAACACCTGGACAAAATCATCAATATCAATCAGTCGCCGATCGGGCGCACGCCGCGCTCGAACCCGGGAACCTATACGGGGCTTTTCGACGAGATGCGGAAACTTTTTGCGCAGTTGCCGGAGAGCAAGGTGCGTGGGTATAAGCCCGGGCGTTTTTCTTTCAATGTGCATGGCGGGCGTTGCGAAGCCTGTGCCGGACAGGGGCAATTGCGAATCGAGATGCAATTTTTGCCTGATGTGTATGTACCTTGCGATGTCTGCCATGGCTCGCGTTTCAACCGTGAAACTTTGCAGGTGAAATATAGAAATGAGTACAGCATTGCCGATATTTTGGATATGCCGATTGACCGCGCCGCCGAGATCTTTAAGGATTTCCCGAAGATGGTTAAAAAGCTCGATGTGCTGAACGAAGTCGGGCTGGGATATATCCGTGTGGGGCAATCTGCACCCACGCTTTCGGGCGGTGAAGCGCAGCGTGTAAAACTGGCAAAAGAGCTCTCCAAACGCTCTACAGGGCGCACGCTCTATGTTTTGGATGAACCATCGGTTGGTTTGCACGCCGCCGATGTGCACAAACTGATTGAAGTGCTCCAACGCCTTGTGGACGGCGGAAACTCGGTGCTCATCATCGAGCATAATGCCGACATCATCAAAACCGCAGATTGGATCATTGATCTCGGCCCCGAGGGCGGGCATCGCGGCGGGGAGTTGGTCGCGGCTGGTACGCCGGAGGAGATTTGCAAGGTGAAGGAGTCTTATACAGGGGATTTCTTAAAGAATTATTTGGGGGAGTAGGGATCGTCGATTAGAGATTCAGACAGGCTGGTAGCGATAAGATCAACCTGTTTTCTTTTCTTTTTCGCTATTCATTTCGCACTTGTAGAGAAAAAAAATATCGATCAACGTCCCTTTGAAAAACACAACAGATTTTGGTGGTTTTACCAAATACCTTAACCAAAATTTAAACATCAACCCAAAGATTTGTTTTATCATCCAATTTATATTACAGACGAGGAAAAGCATTCAATTAAAGCTCACAAACCAAAATGTCTATCTTTATATCAAGGAGTATATTATGAAAAAAAATCTCGTGAAAATCATTGTTACACTGATCGTTTTGGCAGTAGCCATTCAGCTAGTCCCCTATGGAAAAGATCACAACAACCCCGCCGTGGTCGCTGAACCCAACTGGGATAGCCCCGAAACCAAAGCGCTCTACGACACAGCCTGCGCCGATTGTCACAGCAACGATACCATTTGGCCCTGGTACAGCAATATCGCGCCGGTCTCATGGCTGGTGCAGCACGATGTCGAAGAAGGTCGTGAGCACCTGAATACCTCGCTTTGGGGCCAACAAGAAATCGAAACGGACAAGATCAGCGAAGTCATTCTTGAAGGTGAAATGCCGATGAGGGTCTACCTCATCACCCATCCCGAAGCAAAACTGACCCAAGTCGAAAAAGATGCTCTCGCGCAGGGATTATTAGCCACATTTTCACGCTAGGCGGATTAAAATATCCGAGCCATACAAGAAAGCCTTTATTCTCATTGAAAGAATAGAGGCTTTCTTGTCTTTTGCGGAATGCTCATGAATTTAGGTTTGCTTCCATGCGAAAAATATTTATGCCTGTTAGTGTGATTCCGTTAAAAATTATTCTTCAGTTATCGAAATTACAACGCGCTATAGAAGTGCAATACAGTTCTTATATTTATGCAAAACTCATATAGAAGAGGGCTTTTTAGCGTGTACAATTGTTTTTGTTAAAATAAATCCAGTCTCTGAGCGGAGTGCAGTCGAAGAGCGATTCTTGCAACCTCGCCCTTCGTCTACAGGCTCAAGTACAATCGCCTTCCGCTCAGGAACTGTAAAAAAATAAGGAAAACTCATGCCCCAACAACAAATCGCATGTCCCCAATGCAGACAACCAATCGTAGCTAATATCGAGCAACTTTTTGACATAACAGCCGACCCCGGTGCAAAGCAGCGCCTGCTGGGCGGCGCGGCGAATGTCGCTCTGTGCCAAACCTGTGGATTTCAAGGACAAGTCCCGACTCCGATCATTTATCACGATAACGATAAAGACTTGCTGCTTTCCTTCTTCCCGCCAGAGTTGGCGATCCCCGTCAACGAGCAGGAACGAATTGTTGGCCCTCTCATCAAGAAACTGACAGATAACCTCCCTGCTGAAAAGCGCAAAGGCTACCTGCTGAACCCGCAAACTTTCTTCACTTATGAAAGCATGATAGAACGCATCCTTGGTGAAGATGGAGTTACGCCAGAGATGATCAAGGCACAGAAAGATCGCGTGGGAATCATCGAGAAGCTACTCACAGCCAACAGTGATGATGTCCGCAAGGTTTTGGTGAAAGATAACGAAACCTTATTTGACGATCAATTCTTTGGGCTTTTCGGTCAACTCGGGCAGGCAGCTGCCGCGAGCGGGCAAGCTGAAACTGCTGAGCAAATGAAAGCCTTGGAAGAATTCCTGCTGAGGGAAACCAAATTTGGACAAGAAATCCAAGCGTCTATGAAGGAGATGGAGGCGGCAGCCGAATCCCTGCAAGCCTTGGGAGAGGGGCTAACCCGTGAAAAACTACTCGAGTTGATTATCGAGGCTCCAAATGAAGCCCGCGAGCAGGCTTTGGTCAGCATGGCACGTCAGGGTTTGGATTACACTTTTTTCCAGCAATTAACGGAACGTATTGAAGGCGAAAAAGATGCAGAAAAACGTGGGCAACTGGAAGCCATGCGCGAACGCCTGCTGGATTACGTCAACGAGATCGACAAACAAATCGAAGCACGGATGAAACAGGCGCAAGGATTCTTGAATTCCCTCCTGGAGCAAGAAGATATTGGCGCGGCTACACAAGCAAACTTGCAGAGTTTCGATCAGCATATTGTCCAGGCCTTAGAAGCTATGCTCCACAAAGCAACTGAGGAAAAAGATGAGGCTTTGTTGGCAAAATTACAGCAGGTCGTTGCGGTGCTACAACAGGCGAGCGGTCCCACGCCAGATTATGAACTGATCGAGAAATTGCTTACCGCTAAAGATGATGAAGCAATGGCAAAAACGCTCGAGGAAAACGACGAAAAAGTGACCGATGAACTGTTCAAAACACTAAGCGGGATCGTGGCACAATCACAGGGGCAGGAAGATAAGCTCTCCCCACAGGATAAAGAGATGTTTGCAAAGATGGAGCAGATATATAATGCGGTTATGAAATACAGTATGAAAAAGAATATGGGCTAATTCGGTTTCTGTCTCATAAATACAATCCCCGCGAGAGTGAGTTCTCGCGGGGATTGTTATTTTAAGCCTGAAATTTTCCAAACCTTACAGTTTTGTAAGGCGCGCTATACCACCCTTGCCACGATTATAAGGAAATTTTATACTAGTAGTTTGGCAAACAAGAATTGACGGATATAGAAAAATCTGGCATCCTTGC
>JABGQU010000181.1 GCA_018648605.1 Anaerolineae bacterium
GGTGACTGTGCGACATCGACCGTTTAAGGTGTGCGTTTTCACCGTTTTACGCAAGAAGCCGCATCTCTGCCTGACAGAGAATTTCTGGGATGAAAAAGAAAGCATCGCAACCTTGCGCTATCAGATCATCGACGCAGCAACGGGCGCGGTCAACCTACAAGCTTCGTCCATGCAAGCCTATACAGACGATGAATATGAAACACTTTTGCGCAAAACCGGCTTTAAAGAGATCATCTTCTACGATTCTTTTGGCGAGGTGGAAGATGATGATTTTTGGCTGATCGAAGCAAAGGCTTAAAAGAAAAACGCTGCTAAAAATTTGAGCAGCGTTTTTTGATTCATGCAAAAGAGAAGAGCTTAAAGGACTCCAACTTTTTTAAGAATTGGCTCTAACGTTGCCAACGAAGCCGGTTTCACGATCAGGCTTTCGGCGCCATTCTCCAAAACGCGCTGCTTCGTTTCCGGCTGATCATCGGATGTGATCACGATCACCGGCACAGCTTTCAAGCGTGGCTCACGGTTAAGATAAGCTAAAACTTCCAAGCCATCCACACCGGGCATATTTACGTCCAGCAAGATCAAGGAAGGCGTCAGTGTCTGCAATAAAGCCATCGCGGCACTCGAGCCATACGCCGGACGCGCTCCAAGCCCCAGCATCTCCAGCATTCCCACCAACGCATCGGCGGTATTTCGATTATCGTCAATTACAAGCGCTTCTGTCATTTGATTTCTCCAAAATAATAAGTTCCGCTAAATTGTAGCCGAAGATTGACGCAGATGCCATACCCAATCAGTCTAAATAGGATTAATATTTCGGTTTGCGCAAAATATTCAGGATCGTATACGAAACGGACTCACCATAGGCTTGCATCCGCTCGCCAAGTGTTTCGGCAGAAAGAGGCATTTCTCCCGTATCCGCTTCTCGAAGCAGAGCCAGCCCGGGCAAGTCGATCGAGAGCATATCCGCTGATGAAAGCGAGGGGCTGTCCACAAGCGGTAGCAAGTCAAATTTCAGGGGTGAACCGGTCAATTTGCCCGCATCCATTATTAGATCTACCATTTCATTGTCGGATGCACCATGAATCCAGAATGTCTCATCTTGCACAGTAACAGGCAAGTCCAAATCCCAGACCATGATCGGGCGCGGAACAGCCGAGGCAAGCCCGGTTAGATTTTTGAAGTTTTCGGGATTGCCAACAAAGGCACTCGCCCCCGGCGCGCCTGCTTCTGCCCCATCCCACGCCACAAGAAGGATCGCACGGCGCGGATCGAGATTATTCTCGTGCCAAGTGCGTGCCATTTCAAGCATCATGCCCACACCCGCAAAGTTTTGCGGAGAGGGGTTCTGGCTATCGTAGGCAGTGTAGAGCACGACCATTTCGCTGGCAAGATTGCTGTCGTATCCACCCATAAAACCGATGGTGCTATGCGTGGGAACCGATTCGCCACGTTCGGTATCGAGCGAGAGATGAACCTGTGTATCAAGAGGTTTGATCCCCCAGCCAGACCCAAACAGGTCTTCAACGGACATATTTTCACCCGCCAAAAGTTGATTGGCAGCATCAAAGGTCATTCGAAAGACCGGGATGGGTGTAATCGGAGCGTCGCCCTCTTCGGGCTGAGGAATGATGAAATCTTCCTGTCTGGCAAGTTCTGTGTTATCAGAAGGCGCGACCAATAACACGCCAACCGCGCCACGCTCGGCAGCCCGGACTGTAAAATCGGGCGCGACCCAACGCGCTGAGACGACGGGGATCTTGCCGGTTAAATCATAGTCATCGATCACACTCGTTGCATTCGTAAAGGTATAGCTCACAGCGACCAATTGTCCAAAAACGTCGCCATCACCAAGCGCTTTATCTTCAACAATATTGAAGTCTTCGCCAAAATTAAACGCGCCCGAATCCGAAGGACCGTAGAAGAAAAGCTCTGGCGTTTTGCTCAAGCTCGCCAAACTGATCTGGGCTGAGAAATGATATTCAGAGACAAAACCATGCGCCTTCCAGCCACGCGCGATCTCCATCTCCTGGAAAGTCTCTTCAAGATAGAGATCGATCTCTGCGGTGCTATCGTTGGAATTTGCCTGAATTTCGCGCAAAGTATCTACATGTTCCTGCGCACGCGTCACATCAAAAGATTTTGCCACACGCAAATAGGATGTTTTCGCCCCTGTAAAACTGACGATATACGCACTGAGGGCAATAAAAATTGTCGCGATAATTACAATACGCTTACGCAATAACAATGCCATGCTCATAGGCCAGCGGTCGAAAAGCCAACGCAGCCCTTCACCCAGAGAATTTAGGCCTGCAATCGCCACAAAGAATGCCAGCGCAGGCGCGAGTAGGATATAAGTGGCGGAGCGGATATACCCCACACCCTGCGCGATGAGCGCGCCCCACTCGGGAACTTCAGCAAGATGAAAAACCTGCGAACTCAGCACATCAGGGATGTAGAGACTGCTCCCGCCGATATAGGTGCCGAGGAAACCCAGTTCTGCCAAAAGGAGCAGGACGGCACTCATCTCCAATGCCGTCAGGACAAGGATATAGGGCATGATATTGGGCAGGATATGACGCACGGCAATCTGTAAACGCGTCAATCCAATTGACTCGGCAGCTTGAATAAATTCCCGTTTGCGGATGCGCATGACTTCGCTGCGAATAAGCTGCGCGGTTTCTGTCCAACCAACAGTGGAGAGCGCGACCAAAAATACCCAAAGTCCATTTTCGATATTGAGGGCATAGATAATAATGAGGCTACTTAATAACACAGGTACAGAGGAGATCAATTCACTCAGCCCTTTGATCGCTCTGTCGAGTAGACGACCTTCTGTCCAACCGGCGAGGGCGCCCAAAAGTGTACCGAGAGCAACGCGCGCAATGGTGATGTACACGCCCGCAACCAAGGTCATACGTGCGCCGTAAAGGATCAAACTAAGCAGATCGTTGCCCCATTGGTCGCTGCCCAAAAGATATTCTTCAGAAGGCTCAAAAGGTGGCGAGACCATTTCTTTGCGTTCTGAGTCGTAATAAGGGCGCGCGGATTGAGCAACAAGATAGGGGTCGTAGCTCCCCCAGCGTGAACCGAAGAGGACGATCACGATCAGTATTAGCAGAACGGTTAAACCAAAAAGCAAGGAAGGGTTTGCAAACATCTGGCGCAAGAGCAAACGATTGCGACGGCGGTTTTCGGCTTTGAAGGAGAATTCAGGCACGGATGTTTGTGTTGTCATCGTTATGCCCTCCCCAAACGCGGATCAATGCGATGGTTCAGCCAATCGAGAAGGGCATTGATAAACTGGATAGTCAGACTAAGCGCAAGAACAACAACGATAAAAAGGATCGCTTCGCGGCGCTGTACTGCGTCCAGGGCATATTGCCCGACCCCGGGCCAGCCGAAGATAAATTCCACTATCGGCAGCACGCCCAAGGTAAAGCGAAACGAGACGCCAAAGGCGGTCAGCAGAGGAATTCCCAAATTGCGCAAGATATGCTCAAAGAAGATACGCCGCTCCCGTAATCCTTTTGAATGGGCTGTGCGGACATAATCGGCTCCCATGATCTCGCCAAGAGCGACATAAGTAGCACGCGTCACATACGCCAACGGACGTGCCATGAGCACCAAAACGGGCATGAGAAGATGCTCAAAATCCCAGGCGTAGCCACCCATGCTAACCAAACGCGTGCCAAAGGTTAGCGTATATTTAATGCCGAGTGTTTGAAGCAGAACCGCCAATAAAAAGGTAGGCGCAGAAATGCCAATAATGGCAATAAGAAGAACCAAGTGTGCCTGCCCGCGATGTTTTGTGAGCGCAGCAAGACTGCCCAGCAAAACACCGAGGAACATCGCCAATCCGAGCGCAATGCCGATCAGCCCCATGCTGTTGGCGTAAGCTGTCTTCATGATCTCGGCGACTTCTATCTCGCCAGAGACCATCATGGCCGTACCTAAATTTCCTTGTGCAAGCAGTTTTATATAATCGCCTGAACGCCCCAGTGCTTCTTTGAGTATTTCAAAAAAGTGAAGTTCTTGTGTTGGCTCAACCCAGACATCCATCATCAACATTCCTAAAAAAGATAGGAATATGATAAGTAAGGAAATTACGATGATCTTGAGAAGTAGCTCACCTAACGAGGAAAGAAGTTTCATTGCAGTTCTCAATCTTTCTCTTTGTTGTCAATTTTTTATGGTTCAACGTGAATTAGCGTGAAAAGGAGGAAGTAGGAAAAGTCGAGTTTCCG
>JABGQU010000182.1 GCA_018648605.1 Anaerolineae bacterium
TTTCTAAATAAAGCTGTAATCTCTGCTTTATTTTTTTGAAGAAAGGAGCGGGTTTTTTAAGGGATTGAATTCTTAAATAAATTATGTTGGCATTCTGCTCAATTTTCTCTTTTGCTGAAAGAATTGCGTTTTGGTAACTTTCATCTAAGTCTTTTAAGTTTTGAGAAAACCTTTGTTCTTCTTTTGCTAAAAGCTTTTCTTTCTTTTTTTCTTCTCTTACCAATCTCTCTTTTTCAAGAGTCAGTATATGTGAAATTTCAGAAATACTTTCTGCTCTCAAGCCGAGTGTGTCCATTCTATTTGAAACAAATTTCCATGCCCCGCTCTGTCCTATGACTTTTGCCATTGCATTATCCCTCTGTGAAAACAGTGCTATTTTCTTTATCCTTTGACCGCACGGGAATCAATCCCGGTGCTATATTCCCAAACCTATCCGCGTAAATCTGCTCAATCCGCAAACTCGTGTTCCATTTCAACGGGCGGGAAAACCCCGCTCTACTTTTTCTTCTTCCCATCTCTTGCTGCAAAGAAAATAATTATTACAGGAGATAAAAGTAAGATGACGAGAAGGAGAGCCCCTTCTTTGTAGATTGAGAAAAGAAGATATGCAATGATGAGTATTCCGACAAGTCCAATGATCCGCACACTGACTGGCGTTGGCTTTGTGTGGATCGCACCCCACCTAGCAAGGTCAAACCATTTTCCATAATATCCCTTTGGTGAGCTTCTTCGCTGATTTTCCCATTCCACTTGTTCCAGATATTTCTCAACCGCAGGTTTATCAGATCGACCTTTGCCCATATTTTCCTCCTGCCCGGGCGGGGAGACCCCGCCCCTACTCCCTAATAACCAATCCCTATTCCCTAGCTTTCCTTCCTAAACTGCAAACAATAATGATGAAAAGTATTGCTCACCCAGGCATTCCCCATCCCATAAGGGGCAAGGCGCTGGTTATCCTGACACCAGATCTTCTCATCCTTTAGCGTATAAACCTTCCCCAACTCGCGCCCAATATCCCACGCCAGCGGGTAAATTTTCCCACCCTTCTTCACATTCTTGACGATGATCGTCAGATAGGCTCGGTCCCGCAGCAGCGGTTTCATCGCCGCATAGATATTGACCAGCTTCTCCAAAAACTCTTCATAATCGCGGATATTCCCGACATCATCGGGGTCTTCCGAATAAACCACATCCAGCTCGGATTCGTCGCGGCGTTTCTTCTGAGTCGCCGATCCGCGCGCGTGGAGCATATCCCAGTAGGGCGGGGATGTGATCAGATAATCAATTTCGGGGATCTCGAAACTCGCCGCATTCGCTGCATCCCCGTTGATGATGACAGCGTTCGCGCTTGCATCACCGCCTGCTTCCGTTATGGATGCTTTTTCCTTGGCGAGAATATCTCTCGCGATCCCCGCATATTTTGGGTTTAGCTCGATCCCATACGAGTGACGTCCGCTGCGCAGGGCAGCGACGAGCGATGAGCCCGTCCCAGCCATCGGGTCGAGGACAGTTTCTCCCGTCTTCGTAAAAAACTCGATAAACTCCTGCACCATCGTCTCCGGGTATTTGGCGGGGTGTGTCAGCACATCCTTTTTTCGGCGTGGTGGGTTATGAATGAACCATGATTTCTGGAATTTCAACCAGGTTTTATTGTCGAGGTCGTTCATGCGGTTTTTGTAGGCCATGTTTTCTTTCCCATTTATAAAGTGTTCAGTCTCTGAGCGGAGCAGCGAGCGATAGCGAGATGTGTAGCCGAAGAGCGGCATTGCAAATCCGTCCTTCGACTACAGGCTCAAAGAGCGTTCGCCTTCCGCTCAGGAACTACCATCTACTGTTTTACGGACTTCTCGTACTCGTCGGCACCGGCGTTTTCGACGGGGTCATTGTCGGGGTCGGGCTAACATATCCCACTGATTGTACAATTAAATCAGAAAAAGTGACGGTCATTGCTGTGTCAGATGCCGATTGCGCGAAAACGCCTATACTGCCGATGCCCAAATTGACATCACTAACCGTAAATTGATGGCGTCCATTCAAAAAGAAACGCATTTCAGAGCCAACCGCCCAAACGCCCAAACGGACGTCCCCGGGGGAGCCGGGGGGCACATCGCCGCTGGGAGTGGCTTCCTGAATCACACGCGCACGCGAGAGACTCATCCGCTCAAGGCGCACGGTCCCGTCACAGGCGAGGGCATACCGATAGGAGGCCGTATTATTTGCCCGAAAGAGCAGCCCATACGAATCGCCGCCTTTGCATAAGGCCGTATGCGCGCTGATCTCGGCGTAAAAACTCGTCAGCAATGGCTCGCTGCGTAAACTGACCATGTAGACCTGTGGCGCCTTCACCGCAATCGTGATGCGATTACGACTAACGCTGATGCTACCCTCGTCCGATGCGGCGGTATTCCATAACTCGGAATCTGAGAAATCGTCCGTGACGATGGTCTCGCCAATGCCCGGGGCGTAGATCGGCGTTGTCGTGGCGATAATGACGGGGCGCGGTGTGGATGTAGATGTTGAGGGGAACCATTGCACGGTCGGCGTTTGGATTGGGGTGGATGTCTCGGTAGGGAGAGCAAGTGCGAGCGGAGTCTGAGTCGGCACGCAGGCTGCCAGGGTGCTAATGAAGATGAGGGTTAATAGAATATTGGGGGCGAGACGATGTTTGGATTCCATAAAAGGATTCTATCAAATAAAAAGTGACAGTCACCTCCAAGGTGACTGTCACTTAGGTTGAGTTATTTCTCGTAGCGTTTGCGGATATTAGGCACGAGATATTCGGCAAAGGCGCGTTCTGCGTCGTAAACGGGATCCCAGCCCCAATCGCGGCGGGCGGCATCGTCGTTCATGTCGACGGGCCACGAGTCGATGATGCGTTGACGATTGACGTCGGGTTTATACGTGATCTGTGCATCGGGGAAGTGTTTTTTGACATGGGCGGCAAACTCTTCGGCTGTTAGGCTGAAGGCGGTGATATTGTAAATTTGGTGTTTGAGATTTTTGCGCGGGGCTGCTGCAATTTGGAGTAGTGACGTAACGGCATCGGGCATGGCCATGAAGGAAATGGCAGCATCTTCGCGGACAAAGGATGCGTAGGGTTTGCCTTGCGCGGCGGCGTGGAGCATTTCGGGGCCGTAATCGCTGGTGCCGCCGCTGGGAACGGTGAAGGCGGAGATAAGACCAGGGAAGCGTACGCAGCGAAAATCGAGCATAGCGGGCACGTTTTCGGCGAGCTGTTTATAGTGGTTGCTATAGTAGACGCCGAGGGTTTCGCCATAGAGTTTATTGCAGCCATACATGGTGATAGGGTTGTTCCATTCCCATTCCTGGGGGCGCGGATTTGTGGCTTTGTTCTCAAGAGTGCCCATGCCGAAGGCGGCGACAGAACTGGGGAAGATGAAGATGACAGGGTCACGCTTCCATTCAGATTGTTCGGCGGCAAGCTGGAGTAGTTGCATTGTCCCGCCGACATTGACGTTGTGAGCAAGCATGGGGGAATATTCTGCGCGTGTAGAAAGCAGCGCAGCAAGATGATAAATATGGGTAATATCAAATTCGCTGACCAGCCGCTCGAAGAGAGATTGATCGAGGATGTCGCCAACAATATGGTGTACTTTCATCGCCAGCTCGGGGGGCAGGGGGTTGATATCCATACTGATGATGTGCGCGTTATTATCTTCAGCAAGTTTTTCAACAAGGGCTTGCCCAACTTCACCAGCCGCACCGGTGATGAGAATTGCTTTTCGACGCATATTTGATCTCCTTAAAGTGGTAATGATAGTAGTTTTATTGTAGCGCAGCTTTTTAGGCTTGCCAGTGTCGAAAATAATTTTTTTACAACGTGGAGGTCAGGTCTAAGAGCAAAAAGACCTGCGCTATAAAGGAGAAGCGCTTAAAAGCAAAGAGAGGAGGAATGTCATATAGTTTTACATAGAATTTTGAATAAGGCTTACATATCTGTAGGTTTGTTGGCCTTTTCATCAGTACTCATGTCCTATATAATAGTTTCTTGTTAGGATAATGTAATTTTTTGATGTAAGGATGCAACGATCCCTTGACTGAATTTGGTCGCTGCCCGTTTGGGGGGTGGGCTAAGTCATCGGGGAGCAAGAGCGAAACCGGCCTTTTTTATTTTGCTGTTTCGCTTTTTTTTTTTATTTCTACCGCTAAGGAATTTCTTATGCCTTGGATTCAAGTCGTAAGTGCAACAGGTTGATGTCCGAAGAATACCTCATAAG
>JABGQU010000025.1 GCA_018648605.1 Anaerolineae bacterium
TCTCATTGAGCATTTTTACCACATTTCCAAATTATTGCCTTGATTATGCACTAGGAATTGAACACGACCAAAATTATAGAATAAAAGGATAATGATGAGAAAGTGGACATAACATGTTAATTTTGTGCCCCTTGCTGACTCGCAGATAAAAAAGGGGGCAGTTCATAATTCCACGTCTTTTTGTTTTTTTACCCATATACGGAATAATCGCCTAGCTCTCACCAAATAATGTTGTCGCTTGTGATTACTTAGCCAATATAAAAGACTGGGAAGGTCTCGCTAGACACCTCAAATTCACCTACACCATAAATGTTACAAGCTCAGCGCGGTATAAATCAAATATACGGGTATAAATTTCGCCGCCTGCGTTGACGTCTACGTAGGCGGCGACTAAGAAACTTTTCGGGATGTTTTTTCGCCTTATTTATAGATGCAATTTAGAAGCCGTTGGTCAAAAACGACCAGCGGCTTTTTCTTTTTTATGTGATTCACCCTATATCTGTCCAATGGCCTTTGATGGCGAACAGAATTTCCTGTTTCATGCTTGACCGTATCAACATCCACATCCAAAAGGTTTGATACAATTTTTCAATAAACAATTAAAAATATGAGGAATCTAATGGTATTTAGAGATGGTAGAAAAATCCCTAACAAAGATGAACTGATTACTGATGTTTGCATTATCGGCGGCGGTCCGACTGGTTTGTCAATCGCCAGAGAATTTATCAATCAGAAATTTTCTGTGACAGTATTGGAAAGTGGGGATGAAAAATTCACTCATCATGCTCAAGTTCTTAATATTGCTAGATCAATAGGGCGCCTTTACTTCGATCCGGTTTTTACTCGCCATCGCTTGTTAGGTGGGTCATCCACTACCTGGTTTGGCCTTTGCCGACCTCTGGATAGGATAGATTTCGAAAAAAGAGATTGGATTCCATATAGCGGCTGGCCTTTTGGATTGGAAGAAATTGAGCCCTATTACCAACGTGCAGCAGAAGTTCTCCACCTCCCACGAGAAGATTTTCTCTTGGAAAATTACCTGCACGATGGTCAGCAAAGGATAGAAACAGATCTAATAGAGACTTCAGTCTTTCAATTCAGTCCTCCAACCAACTTCCGAGAGGCTTATGCTGAAACTATTGCACTCTCGAAGAATTGTCAGATATTGTTGAATTCAAACGTTCAGGAGATCCTGACCTCAGAAGATGGGAAAAGGGTCGAGAAAGTTGTTGTCAAATCAGGGAGAAAAAAAACTTTCACTATGATAGCGAAGGTTTTCATCCTAGCAGGCGGCGGAATTGAGAACCCGCGTTTGCTGCTGAACTCCACTCAACCCTATAAAGCAGGACTTGGAAACCAGAATGATCTCGTTGGGCGATATTTCAATGAACACCCTCATATGTTCAATGCCACCATCACTCATCAGTCGTTAGATTTCTTTCAAGGGATTTATTCACCAATGGATTATAAAAACCCTACATCTCCAATGCCGCCGACCAGCTCGCTAATTCTCAAGGAAGAGGTCAAAAGGGAACAAAAGATGCTCAATGCCTGTGCGATACTGGTCGAACGGCCGATTTACAAAATGAAAAAGGAGTATAGCTCTACGGGTGGTTTGGGATTTATGCGGCTCGCGGAAATATTTTCACATGATCGCAGCCTCTTTGGGAGTCTAACAGCGGACTTGGGGAGGGTGATAAAAAATCCGGGTGACCTCGCTAAGATCCTGTCAGAGCAGTCCAAAGCTATCTTCACAGAGCAGAAAGTTGTTTCTTTGCGTATTATGATGGAGACAGAACCCAATCCTGAAAGTCGGATAACTTTATCTGATCGAAGGGATAGGCTGGGCAATCGACGGGTGAATGTCAATTGGCAACTTACCAATCGAGATCACGAAGATTTTAATCGTTTCAAAACAGCTCTATTAAATGAATTGGAGGGTCTGGCGTTTGTCATCGACGAGATTAACCATGAGCTGGATGAAGCAGGATGGCCAGTTTCAATGGTTGCAGCCAAGCATCATTCCGGGACAACCAGAATGCACAAGAATCCTACGAGGGGCGTAGTTGATGAGAATTCGAAAGTCCATGGTGTTGGCAATCTTTATATCGCTGGGTGTTCCGTCTTTCCTACTTCTGGTTTCTCAAATCCGACCTATACATTGGTGGCGCTGGCTATTCGTTTAGCTGATCATATCAAGGACGTGATGGACAAGGGGGATTTTCCTAAAAGCTGATCAATGGAATGACTTGCCGGTCATATGATCAGGTAAAGGCAAATCAGAAATTGCAAGTAGCGTAGCGGACACATCCTGAACAGCGATTTCACTCTCCACTGGAGCGGTAATTTTCTTGTTGGAGATAAGGATACCTTTTCGAAGATGATTTCCACTACGGCCATCAGGGTTTTTCCGCGGTGTGTGCCAGCCGATCTCCCCGTATAAAGAAGAGATAACGGCCCGATGCCCGGCACAGGGTGTATCACTCCATTGTATAAATAGGTCTGGTAAATTATCTGTATTGGGACCAGTCAGATCCAGTGTGTCCCGTCTTATCACGCGACTTACTATCGGTTCTCCCGTGTCTTTATCAGCGAACGACATGATCCCTTCAGTAACAATATTCATCCACTTATTGTATTCACTGCCTGCTGAAACGATACCTAACTTCTCTCTTCCTTCTAAATTTATTCTGACATAGCCATCAAAATCTGATAGGAGCGCAAAGGCAGGAGTCTGGCTCCAATCAACTCCTCCCAGGCGCCAGTAGGAGGTCATTCGGTCCTGAAGGCCAAAGGGCAGATTTTTCTTCAATATATGCCTTAGAGGGAGAGGAATTATATTTCGTAGATTGGACAGAACGCCCAAAGCTGGCTTACTCTGGGCCGATCCATGTTCCTTGGAAACTATTCTAGAAATCAGATCCGGAAGAATAGGTACTCTGGAACTGCTGGCCCCCATTCCGTGGAAAGATCCAATGATAATAGTTGTATCTGGCGGAACTTTTTCTAAAATAGATCCTATCTTGGCATCTACTGATTGATAAATTTCCTTCAATGTTTTAGTAAAAAGCTTCCGATTTCTCTCTGAGGGTTGTTCCCGTAAACCGTTCAGATTCCAAAATTTGTGACCGCCCAAGTGGATGGAGTGAAATGCTACCAAGAAAAGATCCCAAGGCTTTTCTGTTATCAGATATTGGGTCATTTCTGAAGTATGCTCGATCATTCTGAACATTTCTTCTCGTACGGACAACAATTCCTTTTCTGAATGCAATCCATAGCGCTCAGATATCTGCATACTCTTTCCAAGATGCTTCTCCAGCTCTGATTTTAGCTCTGGGGGATTGGTGAAGAAAGGTTCAAATGTTTCATGGGTGGCCCAGCCAATCACCTCTGTAGCTTTTGAGTTCTTGGATCTGTGGATCATTGGCATGTCGATAGCGATCACATCAAGGTTTTTCGCTGCAACTCGCCACCAAGGCTCGACCCCAATTTTACCCAGATTGTATCTTTCGCTCTTCATCTCGGAAGGATTC
The DNA here is from genome assembly GCA_018648605.1 of Anaerolineae bacterium. Classification (GTDB taxonomy): domain Bacteria; phylum Chloroflexota; class Anaerolineae; order Anaerolineales; family Villigracilaceae; genus Desulfolinea. The sequence goes on from JABGQU010000025.1 coordinate 3,534, forward strand.
CATAAGAGGTAATGATAAACACCGTGTAAACCGGGGTTTCCACCGGTATAAAAATTGCTCCAAGGATGGATCACGAGGTCATCGGGGTAACCAATCTGTCTGGAACCGCCCTGATCAAGTATCGATTGAATTGCTGGAAGATCGCCATCAGACAGCCATTGTTGTACTAAAGAGGGTTCTGCAGCGTCAATGCTAATAAAGATAACTTTGCTCATAAAATTTAGCCTGTTCTGGATGAGATATTCAGTTTGCACCCGATCTGGAATCCAACAGCGTACGCCGTTAATCCTAGAATCAGGATGGGGGTAAGTAAGACATCTCGAATAAACCTTCTCAGATCAAATTGCATCGATCTGGATATGATGTAGGCATATCGTTTCAGCACCACTGCGGGAAGCATTGATAGCTTTGAGCCGAACCGTATCTGTTTCTTCGAGAGAAAAAGTCCCATTTCTCCTCTTACCTTCCCGAAACCATGTTGATGGGAGAAAAATTGTGCTAATGTCTGTCTGCCAATATGCCTGACTCGCAGTTTTGGAGAATAAAAGATAGGATCTTTGTGGAGCTTATTATAATTAATTGTCAATCTGACATCATCCCCGCTATTTAATGGAGGCAAACCGCCGGATGAGAAAAATGCTGCTTTCGAGATGATTATGTTTGCCCCTGGAATATGCTTAATTGGACCTACGGGTCGCCTGCTCTGGAAATCCGAAAATTGCAAGACATTGTCACTTACCGATACCAGATGCCAGGGCAAGGCGTCTAATATTGGTCCGCCTGCAAATTTAACGCCGCTTTCCATAAGTTTGTAAGCTTGCTCAATCCATTCTTTTTCAGGACGGCAATCCGAGTCTGTAAAGGCAAAATAGTCCCCTTTAGCGTGAATAGCCCCATAATGTTTGGCTGCTCCACAGTACAGATGGTCTTTTCCTGTAATGCAACGGACTCCGAGAAATTCACTTGCAACCGTGCGGACTCCGGGGTCGTTGCCGCTGTCTACAACGATGATTTCGAACGGTTTTTTTGTTGTTTGTTCTTTGAGTGCTTCAAGGCAGCCTGATAGCTCCGATACCTGCTGGAAGCACGGAATGATTACAGACAGTTTTGTTTTGTGATTTGCGTTAAATTGTCTCATTTGATTAGCCAGATAACCATATACCAATTGATATTGACCAGAAAGGACAAAATCTTCAAAAGAGATGTCTGAAATCTGCTGGTGATAAATCCCGGGGCAAAGGTCAGTTTTCCGCTGCTGAGAATATGGTAATCGGATAATACCCGATTCTTTTGTATGAAGCTTCTATTTTCAAGGATTTGATCCATTTGTTGCCAGATAGATTTTATGGCCTTCAACCATTGGATCAACCAACCACTTGAGATCACACGAAGAAACGTGCCTACCTCGAACAGGAATAAAGCAGGGATGAGCAAGACGATTGTCCGAAACTGATAGGTTATCAAGATAGTCATCCATCGGTTTCGGATCGTATGATATGCGCGCCTTGGAGGATACTTGTCCTTGTTTCGAAAGGACAAACCTGGGGTACCTTTTCCTTTTTTGTGGAAAACAGTAGCTGTCGGTTGGCAATAGGTCCTGTGCCCAAAGGCGTTCATTCGCAGACTGAACTCGTGATCTTCAAAGTAGTGAAAGAACAATTCATTGTATCCACCAGCGTGACGAATCGCATTCATCCTAACGAGATTGCATGCACCAATTGATCCATCTACGGGTGACGGTGTTACAGGTAGATCCCGGACAGGTTTTAGTGCATTTCTCAAGCGCATATTCCCGAGGAAATGGGAGTCGGTGCCATCACATTGACAATAATTTGTTTCTGGGAACAGGAGTATCCGAGGACAAACGATGTCACACCGTTCATTTTCTATTGTCCTCTCCAGAATTTCCAGCGTATCAGATTCCATAAAAATATCATCATCAAGGATCAGTGCTAGTTCAGAAATTACCTGGGCGATCCCAATATTTCTTGAGACCGCTGGACCTGAATTTTCTTTGAGAATGATTAACTGAACATTGGGGAAATCTCGCTGTATCTTGAGAGGGCTCCCGTCAGAAGAATTGTTATCCACAACGATAATTTGTCGCGCGGGCAGTGTTTGAGCGTGAAGCGCTGCAAGACAGCGAAGGATATCCTCTCCGCTGTTATGCGAGACCACTACGGCGCTGATGCTTGTTGCTTTATGTTCTTTCATTTTGAAAGCAGTCCCAGATAAATATCAGTCAGGATACTGGCATTTACAGCCCAAATATGATTTTTCTCAACGTGTCGTCGAGCGTTTCTTCCAATTCTAACTCTGGTTTCGCGATCCTGAATGAGCGCGACAATTCCCTCTGCAAAGGAATTAACGGAATTCTCTCCTACAATCCATGCCGTATCGTTGTGGGTCAGGCCGTGGGCACTACCTGGAAAAGTCACGATAGGTTTTCCAGCCGCCATATAGTTCAACAGCTTTAACGGATGCCCGGCACCGTCCATCCGGGGATTGAGGAGTATATCGGTCTTTGCTAACTTGTCAGGCAAATCATCGAAAGGCGTTTTGAATACGCGGATTATAGCACCCAAGCTAACCTCCCCGATCAATGCTAAAACATCTGCAGGATCATCTTCTGTATATATCTTAAGAGTTGTAGTTGGATAACTCTTGTGGATATGAAGAAAGGCTTTCAAGAGAACGTCCAATCTCTGGTAGGGCGCAAAATTACCAGCATACCCCAGAACTAAATCATCTCCCATGTTTTTTTTTGTGTCTTTTTGAGGAAAGAGATCGATCTCAACACCGTTTGGAACCACGGAAATCAACTCATCCTGATTGTCGTCGAGTATTTTCAGCGTTTCCTCAATTGATTTCGAAACGCTGATAATATGATCTGCGAACTTGGGCAAGGTTCTATCAAGGGTGGCTGCGATTCGGTCAAGGATATGGCGCGGGAGCGGGATATTATAATGGTGAAGTTCGGTTAAGAGGAGTGTATGTGCATCATACAGAATTGGTGTGGAAAAGAATAGCTGGCTCGGTAATGTAGCAATAAGCCCTTCATAATGATGACTATGAATAATATCGAACTTGATCTTGGCATGCAATCGTATGAATTTGATTGCAAGAAGAAGATCCAACAAGAATAATTTCAAAAAGGTTGGACCAGGTTTTGTGTTTTGGTAGAAGGGGATATCAGGGATTCGATGAATTCGAAATGGGTGGTTACCGCTCTTGTCGCCAAGATGATAAGTGATCACGTGTACGTCATGCCCAAATTTGGCTAAGGCCTCTGCCATTCGCTGAATACGGATTGGTGTGCCCCGCGGACAGGGAAATGGGCAGGCAGCAATGAGGGCGATTCTTAACCGTTTTGACATGGCTAAAGTATAATTCAGTCTTTAGCAATCTTGCAGAAAGGAATATTGCATGTACTGGTTTCGGTCTGGTGGCTGGTTGAATATTCTTCCTTGGACAATAGTGATTCTCTTGATTTCCTGGGGTGGATGGCTACTTGTGTTTCATGTATTTAAGAAACGAAAATCTGACCATCTTTTCCTGGGCATCTCTTTGGGAGGAATTGTTTACCTGTCCCTGATCAATCTCCTCGGTCGCTGGGTGGGGCCCGAAACCGTGTTCTGGTTATGCGGAATCTTGGTCCTGTTGATAGGGGCGATCTCTGCCGGTTTCGATTTCAAGTTGCCTTACCGCGAAGCACTTTTTTCCAACCTATCGTTTTTTTTCCTTTTCGGTATCGTGTTCTGGGTATTTATGCGGATTGGAAAGGGGGTTGGTCTCTTTGATGAATACAAGAACCTAGCCTTGATTTCGGTGATCGCCAACGGAGAGATTCCGGTCAGGGAATATGTCGGTTTATCGAACCCACTCCGTTATCATTACGGTTTTCACTTTCTCCCGGCGAGCATGATGAGGCTGGCGAACATGATGCCATGGAGCGCTTTCGATATGTCAAAAGCACTCTTATGGGGTTTACTGACTGTTGTTGCCTGGATGCTTGGAAAGGAGATTATTAAGAAGGATTGGGGTGGGCCTTTGGCAGCACTAATCATCCTGTTCTCATCAGGGACAAGATATTTACTGCTGCTCCTGCCTGGGGACCTGCTTATCAAAGGGGATGACCTTATCACTTTATGGGGAACTTCCTCTGATAGTGCGACCTCCCTTTATGGGCTGATGACGGCCCAAATGGTGTTTGATTCCGGTCCCCCTGTGCCGTATCCGCTGGCTTTTATGAATGGCATAAAACCTTCCCTCGTTATGGGGCATGCAGGCAACCCCCTGATGTCGATGATGATTCTACTTCTGCTAGTCCATCTAATGCTCAGCCATGATGGGATGTTTAGCGGATGGAGGGTTGTTATCCTAGCCACCTTGGTATCTTTTTGGGGTCTAGCAGCTGAAACTGCCTATGTTGTATTCCTGATTGGCGCTGGAATATATATTGGCTGGATTATGCTCCGGGAGCGGAAATTGCTAAAGATGGACCCTTTCTTGAAAGAGATAATTTTGGGTGTACTGATCTCCTTGCCTCTAGTGATATTTCAGGGAGGAACGATTAGCGCCATGCTCCTGAATCAGGCAAACGATCTGAATTTAATTGATGCCGCCCAAACGGGAAGTGACTTCTCGAGTTTTTCTGCTCGTTGGCCACCTGCTATTGTCTCCGCCCATCTCGGTGAGATTCCACTTAACTCCTGGATCAGCTGGATCATCGGTTTGTTTGAAACGGGAATTTGGGTACTCTTGCTTCCCGTTGTGGGATTTCATATGCAAAGGCATTCTGCTGGTTCGATGAAACATCTGGTTTCCATATTTCTTATTATCGTCTGGTTCTCCCTCGTTTTTCCGATGTTCATGAGATGGGAATGGGAGCGCGACATCGTCCGGATACCGACTTTTGGCCTCGAAGTGTTTTCCATTCTTCTGCTATTCTTTTTGAGCACACAATCAAATAACAGTACAGTCTATGGGAGTATTCTTAGATACACTACCTTTGGGGCGATTATCCTAGCGGTGTATGGGGCGATGGTGCTGATGGGAACTCAACTGACTGCTAGTCAGCAACTCGTCTATTCACATCGGTACAATATCAATGATGGAGAACTTCTGGCTCAAGTTTGGGGGACGATCCCTAAGGACAGTAAGGCAATCGGACCGATCGGCAAGGCGAGTATTCTAACAGGGCATCTGACTGGCGGAATCTATTCGACTCCTCCAGGAGATGAAGGCGATATTTGGGACGAGCTATGGGAGGAACCAACGATCGAAGGCTTAGTTTCATCGGGTTATGAATATGTTTACGCTGACCAGCGATGGTTTTCTGCGATCTCTGAAAGCGCACGGGAAGAATTTAAAAATAGTTGTGTTTCTATCCTCGGGGAAGCCTGGGATGAAACGGGGTCCAGATTTATCAGAGTCTATGATCTTACTGCATGCACTCCCTAAGGAAGAGATAATTCCCAGTTGATCGAATTAATCAAAGCATATGGATTTGTTACGGTTCAGCAGGCTTTTTTAATTCTTTATAGCCTGATAAGAACCAAGGTTATCTCCAGCAATTTGGGGGCTGAAGGATTGGGGATATTTGCGCAGACAAATATCCTGCTATTGTTATTTTTTCAGTTAGCTACCTTCGGCACAACGGTGGCTCTAAACACGTCTGTGGCAGAGCTTGTCAGAAAGAATGAGAAAAAGAAGCTCTCGGGATTGATTGCTATGGTTTGGGGGGTGAACAATCTGGTAGGATTGGTTATCCTTGCGGGGGCTGGTATTTTTGCAGATCAACTATCCATTTGGGCTTTTGGTTCCACCCAATATTCTAGGTATATCTTCATTGCTGCCTTGGGTGGTTTTACCTTTATCCAGGTTCGTTTTCTTGTAAATGTCATGCGGGGCTTGATGGAATGGCGGGCCTATTCGCTGATCAGCAGCGCTGGCCTACTACTGGGAATAGGGATCATTATCTATTTGGTCATTTCATACGGACTTGATGGAGCAATATACTCTCTGGTTGGCATCCAGTTAGTAAACCTTGTTCTAATGCTGTTTTTCTTCATAACCAGTGTCACGAAGAAACATGAAATCAACTTCAGGTCTATTCAACTGAATCAACAACTGTTGTTCAATGTGTTTCGAATTGCTAGGCCAGTGATGGTGATTTTGATCATTGAGCCGGTGGCTGGGTTTCTAATCCGCTCAAATATTATTCGAGCTTTAGGAATTAATGCCGGAGGAGAGTATCAATTGTTAGCTGGACTTTCGATGGCGTATATGAACGTCTTGAAGGAGGCCCGGCTGACATACGCCTTATCGAAGGCATCGTCGTTGTTGGATGACAGAGTGGAATTGATGCGGATGCAGAATAACAATATCCGGTTGGGTTTGTTTTTGATTCTGCCACTTACGGTGGCTCTTCTGGCAGTTCGGGAGAATATTATTCTTCTTTTATATAGTCCACAGTTTCTCGTTGTCTCTAATTTGTTGCTTTTTCAGTTCATTGGCGACATATTAAACGTTGTGCGTTTAAATTTAAATTTCGTGCTGATCCCCCTTAAGTTGTATAGGGTCTATTTGATTGAAGGCCTTGCATATTGGGTTGGTTGGGTTTTCCTTTCCGCAATTTTGATGAGATGGCTTGGTTTGATCGCCGTACCTTTGAGTGGCATTATTGTCACTGGATTTATTTTGATATTCAGTCTCATGTATCATTACAAAAGCTTTGGTTTCAGGATTGACCGGGTGACCAAGCGGTCTTTATTATTACTGGTGCCCTTGGGAGCGGTTGGATATTGGTGGTCTATATCCATCCCTCCGGGCTGGTTTCGATATGGATGTGTTGCTGTTGTTCTTCTAGGAATATTCTTGTTGATGATCAGACAGGGCGCCCACAAATTACTGCTAGGCAGTCGAAAATCTATAAAGTGAGTAATTTTTCCATTCCGAATAACGCGAGATGGCAATTTTTAAGAGAGTGAATCGCCGCTATCAATTTGTAACTGAGAAATACTCAGCAATTGTTTTGAAAATATTTTCTGTACAAAAACTTTGCTTCGATCCTGGTATTGGCGCGGAGACTCGAACCCTGGCTTTTATCTGATTTCATAGTTGAAATAGCTCACGGACTCAACAATTTGTCAAGAGCGGCACTCCAGAATCTTCACTAAGCAATGCAAAGCCACCGCTTCACTTTTTGGTGAAACGCTATCTTGAGTTGTATAATGGATTCGAGCGGTGAGCCCGTTTCCGAATATCGGGTTTAGGTCACGAGCCCGGGGCGTCTGGAATTAATCCTGAAGAATAGGAGCGCCGACCTACTTGGGACACGGACTCAACAATTTGTCAAGAGCGGCACTCCAGAATCTTCACTAAGCAATGCAAAGCCACCGCTTCACTTTTTGGTGAAACGCTATCTTGAGTTGTATAATGGATTCGAGCGGTGAGCCCGTTTCCGAATATCGGGTTTAGGTCACGAGCCCGGGGCGTCTGGAATTAATCCTGAAGAATAGGAGCGCCGACCTACTTGGGACACCGCTCATTCTTTTTGAGAAAGCGGTTGCGATGGGGGAAGTTTGTAGTGATTGGAGCCCCAACGAACGACTTCCAACTCCTGGCCGATTTCAATGCGATCTAACTGCTCTCTAGTGAAAACCAGGGCTGATTTCCCTTTCAAGTGTTTTCTCACACCCAGCCGATAGGCATGACCGAGAAAAGAAACGGCTACAGCATGAGGATCGGCGAAACGGTCTGCCACCTCTTCATGAAGCACATGCCAGACAGCAACCAAGAGCTTACGAGCGATCGCTACAACAGCTTTCGAGCGGCCGAGCCGAGGTTCCAAGCGTTGTAATTCTCTTTTCCAGTGAACATGATGCAATACGGCATGATTGGCAGCGTTCACCATGGCACGCCGTAAATCTTTCCTGCCCGCTTTGGTAATTCTTCCTGCAGAATGCTTCATCCCGCTATCATGGACTCTGGTCCCTAATCCAGCGTAGCCCACGAGTTGTTTAGCATTTGGAAAACGTTCGATCTCACCGATGGCTGCCAGGATCGTGATCGCGGTGAGCATGGCCACACCAGGCAGTTGGATCAATAGAGGAATGCGCGGATCCTCAGCACTTTTCTGTTTCAAGCACTCTTCGATCTTTCCGATCTGCTTTTGAGCAAACTCAAGCGTATCCAGATCTGAACTCACCATGACTTGCTCCGTTTCGGAGAGATTTAGATCGTGCCACCATTCGCGTTGTTCTGGAGAAAAAGCTTTGCCTGGCACAACCAGGTGATTGCGATGCAGCAAGGAGTGCAATCGGTTCTTTGCCATCGTTGACAAGCGGACCATTTTCTCACGTTGGGCAAGTAGCGCACGTAGGTCGCGGACTGCATGGGGCGGAATCCATACCCCTTCAAGCATACCTACTGCGTGCAGTTGTGCCAATGCCAATGCGGCTTTCTTATCCGTCTTCACGGAAGCTTTGGTTACCAGGGCGACATGTGGCGGATGGACCACAAGCACTGAATGAACATACGGCAGTAAGATGTCGTAGAATAGGTACGCATTTGTAGTCATCTCCAGAACGATCGCATCTTCTTTTGTGAGATGGCGCAAGACCCAATCCTCCAACTGATAGACCGATGCTCTTCGGGGACCAAAGACGACTTCCCGTTGCTGATTGACCCCGACTGCAACAAAGTACTGCTTATGAATGTCAAGACCAATGAAGCGTGTGGGGCTTTCTGTCATCAAAACACCTCCATAGAAATAAAAAGGACCGGGTACGCTGATTTATGGGCAGGGCTTCACACACGGACACGGGCTGGCTCTAATGAGCCTCCCAGGTTAGCGGATCCGAACGGGCAACCAAACATGTAAGCGAGCTCAAAGTCTCAAAGCTATTCCGGTTGGCCCAAACGTCACACACCCGGAGCAGGACGTTTCCATTCATAACCAATGGCAAGTCTACTCCCAAACGCACCCGGCCTCCCCGATGAAGGGTGTTGAATGCTAACATGTATATGACAGTTTGAAAAAGAAGGTATTTTGCTGGTGGAATGTTCGCATTGATTCTCCCGCTCAACAGAGGCATAATTTCACAGAAAAAACTGGGGAAGGTTTATTCATCTATACAGTCATAGTTGCCTGCATAACGCGGGATAAATCAAATATACGGGGATAAATTTAGACAGAAAATCGCAGTGCCAGCGTATGGTTTGATGTTTTATAACGTAACACTCCCTATGAAAATAGGGAGTGTTTTTAATAGCAATTGATGCGGTGTAGCCTTATAATGGTCTTTTAGAATTGCAATGATTTATCACAAAAGGAACTTCTATTTATGGCATTGATCAGCCTTCAAGATATCACCTTGGGATTCGGCGGGCCGCCGCTTTTTGATAAGATTAACTTGCAAATTGAAACAGGGCAGTCCATCGGCTTGCTCGGGCTGAATGGGATGGGTAAAACCACCCTGCTTAAACTCATCCACGATGACCTGTCGCCTGAAAGCGGCGAGATCGCCCGTCATGCCGATCTACGTGTTGCCTACCTCCCGCAGGGTGTTCCGCACGGGCTGGAGGGAAATATCCGCCAAGTTGTCGCGGAAGGGTTGGGAGATTTGCCCGCTGGCAGCGAAGCGCATTGGCAGAGCCAGCTTCAAGTGGAGCAGGTTATCTCGCGGATGCAGCTTGATGCGGAACTCCCCTTCAGCTTACTTTCTGCTGGACTGAAACGCCGCGTCTTACTTGCCCGCGGCTTGGTTCGTGATCCTAATCTTCTTCTGCTCGACGAGCCGACCAACCATCTCGACATCGACTCAATCGACTGGCTGGAAAATTTTCTCAAACGCTGGCGCGGCACCCTGCTTTTCGTCACCCACGACCGAACCTTTTTGCAACGCTTGAGCAATCGCATTATTGAACTCGATCGCGGTCAGCTCTTCGACTGGGACTGCGACTATCCCACCTTCCTCAAACGCAAGGAAGCCATGCTAGCTGCTCAAGAAAAAGAAAACACCCTCTTCGACAAAAAACTGGCCCAAGAAGAAGCCTGGATTCGACGCGGCATCGAAGCACGCCGCACTCGTAACGAAGGACGTGTTCGCGCCCTGATCCGTTTGCGTAACCAGCGTGCTCAACGCCGTGAACAGCCCGGCAAAGTACGGATGCAAGTCGACGCCGAGCAGCGCTCCGGCAGATTGATTATTGAAGCCGAAGAGTTAAGCTATGCCTTTGAGAACCAGCCCATCGTTAGCAGCTTAAATCTATCCATCCAACGCGGCGACCGTCTCGGCATCATTGGAAAAAATGGCTCTGGCAAGACCACCTTGCTGCGTCTCTTGCTCGGCGAGTTGAAGTCACAGAGCGGCAGTCTGCGACATGGCACAAATCTGGAAATTGCTTATTTTGACCAATTACGCTCCCAAATTGACGAGAGCAAGTCCATTCTTGAAAATGTTGGCGAAGGACGTGACACGATCACAATTAACGGGCGCGAGCGGAATGTGGTCGGCTATCTCGAGGGCTTCCTGTTCAGTCGAGAACGTATCCACGCCCCGATAAGTGCGCTTTCAGGTGGTGAACGCAATCGCCTGTTACTTGCGCGCTTATTCGCCCGTCCGGCAAACCTGCTGATCCTCGATGAACCCACCAACGATCTTGATATTGAAACTCTGGAAATACTCGAAAATATGCTCCTTGAATATCAAGGAACTCTGATACTGGTGAGTCATGATCGCACCTTCCTTAATAATCTGGTCACGAGCACTTTAATCTTGTCTGGGAATGGTCGCGTGAATGAATTCGTCGGCGGATATGATGATTGGGAAAGTCAAAACGATGCTGCTATAGAAGCTCTAGATAACAAGAAAATTTCCAAGCCAGCCTCACCAACGCCTGCCGAAGGTTCAACTTCCCGCAAACTCAGCTACAAAGAGCAGCGTGAGTTGGAGCAACTCCCAACTCTGATTGAAGCTCTCGAAGCAGAACAAGCCCAACTCAACGCATCTCTAACAGACCCTTCTTTTTACCAGAATAACAATGCTAAAGTCAGCCAGACGGTCGAAAGACTGAAGGTGATAGAAGAAGAACTGAAGAAAACTTATCGTCGCTGGGAAGAGTTGGAGCAATAACTATGGTGACTTTTACCCCATCTAACTCTGCCTGCGAGAGAAGAAGAACCTCGTATATTTAGTCTGGCACTTGGTTGCTGTCGGGGGATGATATGACAAAGCATAGATTAATTCTCAAATATTAACAATTTCCCAAAGTATCTAAAATAATACGCGCTGTCCTCTCCCAGGAAAAGTTTTTTGCTTCGTTTGTGTGATCAAGTGAGTATCGTTGCACTTTCAGATGTGCAGTGCTTCAAATCACCACCTTTGATGGCGGTACAGCTTACTTGAAAAGGAAATTTATTTCTGTCATACTGAATGCGTATTAGGAACAAACAGCTTGGATCAAAAAGACTTTTGCTTATGTCGTTGAGATTCTTGCAGGGTATTATTTTTTGTCTACAGGATTGGGCAAAACAATCTGGGGATGAAAATGTAAGACTAGAAGATTCGGAGGAAAATTATGAAAAGTTCAGACAAGCTACTCATTGGCATCGTATCGGGGATCATTATTCTGGTTGTTGTAGCATTGGTCATCACAATGAATCGCCCTGAACCAACTTATATGGCAGATGATATGCCTGAGGGTGTGGTGCATAATTATTTGCTTGCCCTACAAAAAGAAGAGTATCTTCGAGCTTATGGCTACCTTTCCCCAACTGTCTACAACTACCCCGCATCAACATATATCTTTGAATTAACTGTGAGGGGGAATTCCTATCGGTTTCGCTTGGAGAGAGATATCGATGTTTCAGTCGGTGATGCTGCTATCTCTGGGAAGTTTGCAACTGTAAAAGTAACAGAATCACGTTTTTATGGCGGCGACTTATTCGATAGCGGGCAAAGAATATCCACGTTCAATATGGAATTACAGCTTGAAGGAGATCATTGGAAGATAGTTGATTCCTATCACTATTTTGCGAGCTGCTGGACAGATGAGGATCGTGACTGCCATTAGTTTTTGATATTAGAGCATTTATGCAAGATGTCTATTGCGAGAATGTTTTGTGATTTTGTTAAGTTAGGAGGCACTTCATGTCTAACGCGCGCCGCTGGTATATCTATTTAGTCAGCGCAATCAGTTTACAAGCTGTGACTTGGGCGATCATTGCCCTGCTGCGCAATTTAACTCTTTTCGGAATTAACCGTTCGGCCGTTGCTTTTCAAGTTGCGGTACTAGTGATGGGCTTACCCGTTTTCCTGATCCACTGGCTGTGGGGAGAAAGATTAGCTGACAAAGAAAAAACAGAGCGAAGCAACTCCTTGCGACGACTTTATTTATATGGCGTGATGGCAGCTTTGTTGGGGCCGTTTCTCACAAACCTTTATGATTTGATTCGCCGCCTATTCAAAGAGAGCAATCCGTTTCAAAGCCGCGCTTATGAGCGCTTATCTAATGGCGATGCCATTATTTACCATTTGATCGCGATTATTGTACTTGGATTGTTGTGGTTTTATCTCCAAAGAGTAACCAGCGAAAATTCGAAAGCAGTTCCCGAAACTGGAGGGGCTGCCACTATTCGGCGTCTCTATGTGCTGGGTTTTAGTGCCGCCGGGCTGACCATGGTCACTATTGCGGTCATTCATTTGCTTCGCTGGATCATGCTGCAATTTGGGCGTCATATTGTCTATAATAGTTCACTAAGTGTTGGGCTTACAAATGAGCTTACCAGAATTATCATTGGGCTACCTTTGTGGCTGATCTTTTGGCGTTGGGCGCAACATCTCTATGAAGGTCAAAATGATGAAGAACGCAATTCTGCCTTACGCAAGTTCTACCTATATAGCGCGGTCTTTATTGGAGCAATAGATGTGATTGGGTGGTCCGCAGCGATTTTGGCGGAATATCTGGGAAAGTTGATCGGCGCAGGAGCATCATCAGGAGATATTCGTACGGCATTGCCCATCATCATTGGCGGAGGACTACTCTGGTTTTTCCACGCTTTCATGCTGCGTGGCGATGCCCAATATGAAGAAAATACACGGCAGGCAGGTGTGCGTCGCTTATATGCTTACCTGATCGCAGCGATTGGGTTTTCAGCTTTATTGATAGGGTTGACGGGGGTGGTCACAGGTATTATCCAGCCCATTGATGATCGGGACCTGCTGGCGTATGCGCTCTCTGGAATTATGGTCGGGTTGCCGGTTTGGCTGATACCTTGGAGACAGTTAGAAGGCCAAGCAACGGAAACAGGAGTAAAGGGGGACGATGCACGCGAGTCCACCGCCAGGAAGATTTATCTGTATTTCTTCATCTTCGTCGCGACGATGACCGCCCTCTCCAGTTCTGTCTATATTGTTTATCGTTTAATCGATATGGTACTTGGGGGCGATGTGCCAACCTTTAATCAATTGGGAGAAGCAATCGCTCTGATCATCATCGCGTCTGGAGTTTGGCTCTACCATAGTTCTATCTTGCGTGGAGAACGTGATCTTGCTGAAGATGCGAGATTGAAAAAATTACAGACCATGCGCTTTGTGTTTGTTAGTGCGCAGGAAGGTAGATTTGAGCAGAGGTTGCTGGATGAAATCAGGGAGAATATTCCCGAATTGGATATTATCCCCATTTGGTTATCAGCGGAGCAAAGCCGAAAAAATGCTGAGACATTGGAAATATTGCAAAATGCCGAGTTGATCATCGGGCCATGGGATATCGTGCTAACGGGAGGTATTGACGGCTCTGTTGCTCAAAATATTGCCAAAGCCATCACATCTAGCCCAGCCAGAAAGTTGTTATCCCCGACATGGCACGAAGGCTGGGATTGGGCTGGCGTAACGCCTTGGCAGGATGAAAAATTGGTGACGCAAACGATTTTCGCGTTGAAGCAATTGCTTGCCGGGAAGCAGATCAAAGTACATCGCCCGATGGGGGCAGGGACGATCACGTTAATTGTGATCGGCGTCTTTTTCCTACTCTTGCTCGTTGGTGTGCCAATTTTCTTTTTCTTCTAATAGACCTTTTGCGTAAGTGCTCTAGCTGCGGTCTTTGGCGGTGGGCGAGCTTAGTTTGTCTGAAAGACATCCGCTAGGCAAGATCAACAAAATTTTTATAGGAACCTCCTCATCTTTCGATGGGGAGGTTCCCTTTTTTAAGCCCCGTGCGTGTTTAGCATAACGATTTCTTGACATAACCCTCCCTTAACGATATAAAAGAAAACCGACTGGTCGGTCTAGGTTGTTAAAGAGTAAATATTATGCACGCAAAAGCCCAACAAACCAAAGAACGCATCCTCGACGCCGCCTTGAGCATCTTTTCTCAAAAAGGCTACCACGACACCCGCATGGACGATATCGTGGACGAATCCGGTTCATCCAAAGGCGCCGTCTACTTCCACTTCCCCGGCAAGGAGCAACTTTTCCTCGCCCTCGTCGATGAATTCGCCAGCCGTCTCGAAAGCCGTCTCAGCGAAGCCATCGCCGCAGAAGAGGGCGGAATGCGCCGCGTAGAAGCCGCCCTCGAAGCCGGTCTTGCCGTTTTTGGCGAATATCGTCGTCTCGCCAAACTATTTCTCGTTCAGGCAGTCGGCTTGGGGCAGACCTTCGAGACCAAACGCCTCCAAATTCTCGACAAATTTGCCCATCTCATCCAAAAACATCTCGACGAAGCCATCGCAGACGGCGATATTCTGCCCCTCGACAGCCAAATTACCGCCTACGCTTGGGTCGGTGCCATCAACGAACTCATCATGCGCTGGGTGCAAAATGGCGAGCCTACGCCTGAGCGCATCGCCCCCGCCCTTCGCACCACGCTTCTTAACAGCATCCAATTCGCTCATGAAAAAGTTCATCATTCCAAATTTATGAGCTACAACCCCCTCGCTCTTCTCAACGCCCTCGCCGGTCAACCCCGTTGGGCGTGGATCACGCCCGAAGAGAGTCTCATCGCTTGGGGGGAAGCTGCCATGTTGAAAGGCGAGCGTCCCGAAGATTTTCGTTCTCAATTGGATGAATTGATTCAAAAATTGGATATCAGCTCAAAAGGCGATATCCGTCTCTTCGGCGCATTTCCCTTCGATATGGAACGCGAAACGGACTCAATTTGGGCTGGGTTCGAGCAACCCACCTTTGTCCTGCCCCGCTACATCTACCGTCAAACCCCAACCCAAACCACCCTCACCGAAATCGCCCCCGACGGAACTCTCCCCCCCTCCCGCCAATGGGACGCGCCCCCTCTCACCCCCGCAACCTGGAAAGATGACCTCGACTTTGAAAAATGGGAAGAAATGGTCAACATCGCCAAAGAAAGTGCAAAATCGGACGAAATAGGCAAAGTTGTCTTTGCCCGCACGCGCAAAGTTTCTTTTGAAGAACTCCCGGAACTAACAACTGTCTTCTCCCGTCTAAACGACGCCTACCCCGCCACCTTCCGCTTTTACTTTGAGCCCCGCCCTGGATTGGTCTTCATGGGTGCAACCCCCGAGCTTCTCGTCCGCACAAAAGGACGCTCGCTGGAAACCGTAGCCCTCGCAGGCTCCGCCCCGCGCAGCAATGATGAAGCCCTCAATGCCCAATACAGTGCCGCACTGCTTGCCAGCAAAAAAGATCAACGTGAACACGCCATCGTCATCGAAGATATTGTCGAAGGTCTAACACCACTCTGCTCAAAAATAGACTACGCAAAAGAACCCCAACTCCGCTTTTTGCCCAATATCCAACATCTCGAAACCCCCATCAAAGCGACGCTCAAAGAAGCGGGCATTTTCGCCCCCGTGCAGGCGCTGCATCCCACCCCCGCCCTCGCCGGGCAGCCCCGCCCCCGAGCAATGGAAATGATCCGCGAACACGAACCCAAACCCCGTGGCGGATACGGCGCCCCCGTCGGCTGGATATCCCCCTCTGGCGACGGAGAAATGGCAGTCGCCATCCGCTCTGCCGTCTTCCGCAAAAAAGAAGGCTACCTCTACGCAGGCGGCGGTCTCCTCGCCGCGAGCGACCCCGCCAAAGAATGGCAAGAAACCATCATGAAATTCCGTCCGATGATGGATGCGTTGGGATTGGAAGAAAAAAGATAGATGTGCATTGCATCCGACAGGATGCGTTGCACGTCGGGTCTCTAAAACCCCAAACTGCAACGCACTTTCCGCTTCGCTTCAAGTGCAATTGCAGTTCTCAAAACAGGTTTTTCCGTAAATCTCAAAAAAATCCGTGAAACTCCGTGTAATCCGTGTACAAAAAATGACCCTAAACCCCGCCTTATCAAAAACCTTCGTGCCCCTTCGTGTAACTTCGTGGATTCATCATTCAGCCTTCATCATTCTGCATTTATTATGACAAATCCCGCCAGCCTCTGGGCAACCACCTTCATCAACGAACTCTACCGTGCCGGACTGCGCCACATCTGCATTTCGCCTGGCTCTCGCTCTACGCCGCTGTCTCTTGCCTGTGCCGCCCACCCAAAACTAAAACACAGCATCCATCTCGATGAGCGCAGTGCCGCCTTCTTTGCCCTCGGATACGCCCTCGAAAGCGGCCACCCCGCCGCCCTCCTTTGCACATCTGGCACAGCCGCCGCCGAGTATTTCCCTGCCATCATCGAAGCGAGCCAGAGCGAAATCCCCATGCTCGTCCTGACCGCCGACCGCCCGCACGAACTCCGTCACAGCGGCGCAAACCAAACAATGGATCAGGTCAAACTCTACGGCGATCATGTCCGCTGGAGTGTGGATGCGCCCTTGCCCGAAAATGACCCACCCGAACGCACAATCCGCTATTTGCGCGCCCTCGCCGACCGCGCCCGCGCTATTTCGCTTGGGCAAAATGGGCTGCCTGGTCCTGTGCATATTAATTTCCCCTTTCGTAAGCCACTTGAGCCAAGTGGTGCCTCTCCCCCAAATTCCGCGTTTTTGGAATTTTGGGGAGAGGTCCGATGGACAGAGGGGGCCCAAACCCGCATCCATAACGCGTCACGCGCACCCCAAGCCCATTTCCTGGAAGATGTCGCTAAACGGATCCAAGCCCACCCCAAGGGCGTTATCGTCGCTGGCCCCCGCTGCCCGAAAGGCAACTTTGCATCCGCCCTGTCCAAACTTTCGGCGCAGACTGGTTATCCCATTTTGGCAGATTCGCTCTCTGGGTTGCGCTTTGGGGATCATATCAACACGGGCACAATTTTAGCGGGATATGGTGCCGCGCTTCGCTCTCCGTTACTAGCATCTGCGCAGCCCGAACTGATTCTGCGTTTCGGCGTGATGCCCGTCTCGCAACCCCTGAGCGATTTTCTTGAGAATTTACCTGATACCGTGCCCCAAATTGGCGTGAGCGAACACGGCTTCTGGAGCGACCCCACTTATAAGTTAAGCGAGCTTTTTGTTGCTGACCCTTTGCTTTTTGTGGAGGGCTTGAGTGGGTTGTTGAGTGATGATGTGGAAAGTGGAAAGTGGGCTGAGACGTGGAAATCTGCCGAGCAACGAGTTTGGGATGTTTTGAACACGACCCCCAACTTTGAAGGCAAAATTGTCGTGGATGCGCTGAAAAACGTGCCCGCCGAAAGCCGAATTTTCGTGGCAAACTCCCTCCCCATCCGCCACGTGGATGAATGGATGCCCCCCAGCGAAAAGCCCCTGCGCCTCTACGCCAGCCGTGGCGTGAGCGGCATCGACGGGACGATCTCGACGGCGTTGGGCGTGGCGGCTGCTTCCGATGCCCCAACTCTGCTGGTGACGGGAGATTTGAGTTTCTTTCACGATCAGAATGGGTTGCAGACGTTGTCCCCCTCTGCCCTATCGGGCATCTCCCCCAAGGAGGGGAAAAAAAAGCTCCTTCCCCCTTCGGGGGGAGGGGGAAGACTCAAAATTACCATTCTGCTCATCAACAACGGCGGCGGTGGGATTTTCCACCGTCTGCCCGTTGCCGAGCATGAACCGCCCTTTGAAGAGATGTTCATCACCCCGCATGAATTTGATTTTTCACATATAGCTCGTTTTTATGGGCTGAATTATGAATTGGTGAATGCCAAAAATGCCGCTGAGAAAGTCGCTGATGCGATGAATGCGCCAAAATCATGTATTTTGGAGTTGAGAACGGATTCTGCGGAGGGTGAGGAAATACGAAGAGCGATTTTAAAGAAAATCATAGCGGAGATTGAGTAGAATGACTGCTTTATCGTCATTCGTATCGAAATCGTAGCGGCTCTGCAATAACCCGCTCTGGTTTCGATACGCCACGACACGATACTGCTGTGTCGCAGCTACTCAACCGCCGCTAGAATTAATTCATCATTCCGCATTCTGCATTAAAAAACTCCGTGTACAAAAAAGGAAAAAAAACATGACCAACAAAATCCTCCCTGCCGCCGACTGGCAAACCGTCACCGAATACGAAGACATCACCTACCAGGTCGCCGAGGGCGTTGCCCGAATCGCCTTTGACCGCCCCGAAGTGCGGAACGCTTTCCGCCCGCAGACCATCGACCAGATGATCGAAGCCTTCAAGCACGCCTGGATGTCGCCAAAAGTCGGCACCGTCCTGCTCACGGGGAATGGGCCCTCGCCCAAAGACGGCGGCTGGGCATTCTGCGCGGGCGGTGATCAGCGTGTACGCGGGCATGGCGGCTACGAAGGCGGCTACGAATTGCCACGCCTGCATGTGCTCGAATTGCAGCGCATCATCCGCTTTATGCCGAAAGTCGTCATGGCGGTTGTGCCCGGCTGGGCTGTCGGTGGCGGGCACAGCCTGCACGTTGTCTGCGACATGACCCTCGCTAGCAAGGAACACGCCAAATTCCAACAAGCTGATGCCCGCGTCGCCAGCTTCGATGGTGGTTTCGGCTCCGCCTACCTCGCCAAGCAGATCGGGCAAAAACGCGCCCGCGAAGTCTTCTTCCTCGAGCAAACCTACTCCGCAGACGAAGCCTATGAAATGGGCATGGTCAACAAATCCGTGCCGCACGCCGAACTCGAAAAAGCCGCCTTCGACTGGGGAAAGATCATCAACTCCAAAAGCCCCACCGCCATCCGAATGCTAAAATTCGCTTTCAATCTCACCGAAGACGGCATGGTCGGGCAGCAGATTTTCGCAGGCGAAGCCACCCGTCTCGCCTATATGACCGACGAAGCCAAAGAAGGGCGCGATGCCTTCCTCGAAAAACGAAAACCCAACTTCGACGACTTTCCCCGCTTTGCTTAATCCAGTCTCTGAGCGGAGCGACCGACAGGGAGCGCAGTCGAAGAGCGCTAACGCCGTCCTTTGACTACGTACTTCACATTCGTGAAGTCCTCCGCTCAGGAACTGGTAAATTTCAATGGACGATTTTCTCACGCTCGCCGCCAAAACCCACGCTGAACGCCTCGCTCTCCTCGATGGCGACCAGCGCATCTCCTACGCCGAACTCAACCTCGCCGTAGCCACCCTCGCCGCACGTCTCACGGTGCAGGGCATTCGGCGTGGGCAGCGAGTGGCAGTTTTGCTTGATCGCAGTCTTGATGCCGTTAATCTCGTCCACGCCCTCGTGCGCATTGGTGCCAGCCTCGTCCCGCTCAACCCCCGCCTGACCGCCGACGAAATGCAATATCAAGTGGAAAACGCCGCCTGCGACTGGATTCTGCGCACTACACAGGATGCCCATCTCGATTCATCTACCCACGTGGACGATTTGCCTCGTAACGCCCCTGGCCTAAACTTGGTCGGCGCTCTCGAACTGGATAATGAATTCGGCATCCTCTTCACCTCGGGCACGACGGGGCAGCCCAAAGGCGCACGCCTGCTCTGGAAAAACATCTACGCCTCCGCAAAAGCCTCCGCTCTTCGGCTTGGTACGCATCCCAACGACCGTTGGCTCTTAACCTTGCCCCTCTACCACATCGGCGGACTATCCATCTTGCTCCGCAGTGCCCTCTATGGCACTGCCGTTATTCTGCCGAATTTTGAGAACGACCAATTCGACCTAAACCAACTCCAAAAACGGATGTACGAAACCGAAACAACAATGGTCTCCCTCGTTCCGACAATGTTGCATCGTCTCCTGTCCGATGAATTTGCGAGGCAGTTTTTTCGACGAAGCAATCTCCCCGTTGGTGATGAGACTGCTTCGTCGCAAGTGCGTGCTCCTCGCAGAATCAGTCAGGAGTTTGTGTTTCCTGAAAGTTTGCGTCTTATCCTCCTCGGCGGCGCAGCAGCATCACCCCAACTGCTAGAACGCGCCTTCGCTCAAAATCTCCCCGTCGCCACGACTTATGGGCTGACAGAGTGTGCATCCCAAGTCGCAACCGCCACGCCCAATGAAGCTCGGCGAAAACCTGGCTCGGTCGGGAAGCCTTTGGCAGGCATCCGTGTGGATATCCGAGATGATGATGGGCAGAAGATGCCCACAGGCGAGATCGGGAACGTGTATGTGTCCGGGGATGTGGTGATGTTCGGGTATTTGCACCAAACCCAAATCCACGAGTGGTTCCGCACGGGTGATCTCGGTTATCTCGACGAAGATGGCGATCTTTTTATTATCCAGCGGCGCAGTGACTTAATCATCTCAGGCGGGGAAAACATCTATCCTGCCGAGGTGGAAGCTGTGCTCTTAGAGCATCCCGCCATCGCGGAAGCCTGTGTGGTCGGCATCCCAGATGAGCAATGGGGACAGCGCGTGGCGGTGGCAATAGTGGTGCGTACCCTAAGGGCACAAGATCGCACCAGCTTCGACGAGACGATGCCTGAAGATGAGCAGAATGCTCATCGAAGCACTAATATCCAAGACGATGGTGCAACGCACCATCGTCTTGGTGAAGAAATCATTACTTTTTGCCGCCAACACTTGGCTGGCTACAAAATCCCGCGTAGAATTGCTCTTCTGGATAATCTGCCGCAAACGGCATCTGGCAAACTAAAAAGACAGGAAATTGTGAAATTATTGGAAAACCCCCGTTCTTTCTCCCTTGAACACTCTTCGAGTATGCTGCGCGAGGAGAAGGCTAGGGCGAAGGTGAAAAAAAACTTATGAAAAAAAAAGAAATTTCTCTCTCCCCAGACATTACCATCGGTGGCGACGCTACCTCGCTCATTCTTGGACCTTGCTCAGTCGAAAGTTACGAACAGACCCGTACCGTAGGCGCATTGATCCACAAACTTGGGCTAAAAATAATCCGTGGCGGCGCATTCAAACCGCGCACATCGCCACATGCTTTTCAGGGCTTGGGCGAAGAGGGGCTTGAAATTCTGCGCGCCGTCGCCGACGAATTCGATCTACTCGTGGTCAGCGAAGCCCTTGGCGTGGAGCATGTTCCGCTGATCGCCAAATATGCCGACATGATCCAGATCGGCAGCCGCAACATGCAGCATTTCCCGTTACTTTGGGCGGTTGGCGAGCAGGAAAAGCCTGTTATGCTTAAACGCGGATTTATGTCTACCATTGAAGAATGGCTGGCAGCCACCGAGCATATCTCCACGCGTGGTAACGAGCAAATCATTCTTTGCGAACGCGGCATCCGCACTTTTGAGACTGCCACCCGCAACACCCTCGATACCTCCGCAATTTCCCTTCTTAAGCAGACTTGTCCTTATCCCGTGCTTGGTGACCCCAGCCACGCGACAGGACGAGCGGACCTAGTTATCCCCGCCGCGCGGGCTGCGTTGGCTGCCGGCGCAGACGGCTTGCTCGTGGAGATTCACCCTAACCCCTTGGAAGCTCTTTCTGATGGGGCGCAGTCGCTCACGTTGGCACAGGCGGAGGAGCTTTTTGACGAAACTACGCGTATTGCAATTGCGATGGGGCGCAGCATTGCCTAATGTGGACATGGCAAACACTCGGTGACTCTTCGCTGCCTCCGCTCGTTTTTTTACATGGTTTTATGGGAACAGGGGCAGATTGGACGGAGATTGCCGCTCCGCTCAGCGACCGTTTCCACTGCCTGATGCCCGACCTCCCCGGTCATGGCGAAACACCCCTTGACGAGGAGCCTGCTTACGCCGCATGGGCATCTGCCTTACGAGACAGATTATCCGCGCAAGGGATTGACCATCTTCATCTTGTCGGTTATTCGATGGGTGGGCGACTTGCGCTCTATTTTGCATTGACTTACCCGGAGATGATCGAGAAACTTGTGCTTGAATCAGCAAACCCCGGTATCATTGAAGAAATCGAGCGTTCCCAACGCGTCGCCCTTGACGATAAACTCGCCGCCCTAATCCGTCAAAAGGGGATGAAAGAATTTCTGGGCTTTTGGTATAGTATTCCACTTTTTGCTTCTCTAAACAGGTATCCTGCTTTGAAAGCAGAGTTGATCCATAAACGTGCCGGTCAACACCCCGAAAGTATGGCGCGTATTTTAAGTGAACTTAGCCCGGGGCGACAACTAGAGCTTTGGTCGCGATTGGACGAGATCAATGTACCGACATTGCTCGTTGCCGGGGAACTAGATGAAAAATACAGCGGGATTACACATAAAATGGAAGGGCTAATATCTAAAAACAAACGTATGATATTGCCAGCATGCGGGCATAATACGCATCTGGAAGAGCCTGTAAAATTTCTGACTGTTTTGTGTGAGTGGTTC
Source organism: Anaerolineae bacterium (assembly GCA_018648605.1). GTDB lineage: Bacteria > Chloroflexota > Anaerolineae > Anaerolineales > Villigracilaceae > Desulfolinea. The sequence goes on from JABGQU010000025.1 coordinate 26,137, forward strand.
TAACTAGGGGAAAAGGGGCCAGAAGAGGGGGATGACTAATAATGTCACACCTACGAGTAATAAATTCAGCAACCAGCCGACCTTCGTAAAATCGAAAAATTTATAGCCGCCGGGGCCAAAAACCAGCACATTTGATTGATGCCCGACGGGGGTCAGGAAGCTGGTCGAAGCACCGATCACGACAGCCAGCACAAATGCCTGTGGGCTGGCGCCTAGCTCGAGGGCGATATCAATGGCGATGGGTACCATCATCACGGTGGCGGCAGCGTTCGACATCGGCTCGGTGATCAATCCAGCCAACACGTAGATGCCCGCCAGTACGGCCAGCGGCCCCCATTGCCCAGCGAACTCGACAATGCCGTGTGCCAAGAATTGAGCGGTTCCCGTTGTCTCCATCACCATACCGAGGGGTAGCATCCCCGCGATCAGAAAAACACTGCGCCACTCGATATTTTGATAGGCTTCTTCCATGGTGATACAGCCGGTCAGCACCATCAAGACCGAGCCGATGACCATTGCTGTCGAGATGTGGAAACCGGCAAAAGTTGTTAATGTGAGCACCAGGCCCAATATCCCGAGCGCGAGCGGTGCTTTTTTTCGTCTTCTGCGGTCAATCTCCAGTGGTTCCAATATCAGCACCTGATTATTATCTTGCAAATCCGCCATGCTGTTGCGCGCGCCTTTTAGCAGCAGAACATCACCTGCCTGCATCACGACATCGCTGAGACGATTGATGAGCACTTCGCCTTGCCGCCAAATGGCCATGACGGTGAAACCGTAACGGTCACGCAAGCGGGCATCGCGGATGGAAAAACCTGAAAATTGGGATGAAGTTGGAAGCACGATCTCGAAAACATGACTGGCTGCCGTGTCAAGATCAGATAGGCGAAAACGAAAATCGGGTTCGATAACCAAACCCAGTTTTTCATCTGCTTCGATGAGCGATTTGACATCGCCCGAGACGATCAGCAGATCCCCCTTGTGGATGATCGTTTCGCTGTAGGCATCCTTGTGATGGTCGCCCTCATGGATAATATCGAGGACGGCCAGGTCTTCATCAAAAAGATGTGAATCGGCCAGCGAGACCCCGGCCAAACGGCTTTCAGGCAAGACGCGGACTTCGGTGACATATTTGCGCAATTGCGCGGCCTGCTTATCTGCAACATTGGTACGGTCGGGGAGCAGGAAGCGCCCGATGAAGACCATATAGGCAACGCCCGCCAAAAAGACGATGATGCCCGTGGGCGTGAAATCAAAAAATCCGAAAGACTCGAGCCCTCGCTCGGTCAGGATACTGGTGGCAAGGATATTCGGCGGTGTGCCGATCTGGGTCATATTGCCGCCCAGCAGGGATGCGAAGGCCAACGGGATGAGCAGCTTGGAGAGTTTGACGCCCGATGAACGCGAGATGCCGACCACAGCAGGGAGCAGCATGGCCGTCGCGCCGATATTATTCATAAACGCGGACATGGTGCCCGATGTGAGCATGATGATCGCGATCAGACGTGGTTCGCTATTGCCCGCTACTTTTGCGATCCATGCCCCGATGATGTCGGTGATGCCGGTTTTGAAGAGCGCGGCCGAGACGATATAAACGGCCCAAACCGTAATAACGGCGGGATTGGAGAAACCGCTAAAAGCGTCATCTCCATCCAGTAAGCCGGTGATGACAAGCGTTAGCAGCACCAGCAAGGCGATGATGTCAACGCGCAGTTTTTCGGTGGCGAAGAAGAAGACTGCTACGCCTATGATAGTGAGGGTTAGCGCAATTTCAAAGGTCATAATATCCGCCAAATTTTGAATAAGATAGGTGATGTCTTATTATAGAGGGTTTTTATCAAAAGAACCTATGAGTTAAGTAAGTGTTTTAGAATGAAGCGAAACCAGACCTGCTAAACATCTCACCACAGAGACCACAAAGTACATAGAGTTTAAGAGCTAAAAAGAGAAAATCTCAGTGCTCTCTGTGGTTAATCTAACAGGATTTTTTTATGAACCCCCTCGACTACCTTCTCACCAACATCTCATGGTACGCCCCGATCTACAACCTCGCGTGGATTCTCTTCATGCTCTACGCTTTAACGATGCCACCCCTGCTCCTGTGGATATTCAAACTCCCCATCCTGCGTAACGTACAGCCCTCCCGCCCATGGAGAGAACAACGCCGTTCCTACGGCTATCTGCTCGGGGCAGCCTTTGTGATCTTCTCCTTTCGGCTGATCCCTTACTGGATTTTCAACGACAAAATTCTACACTTTCTCGGCGGTGGGATCGCTATCGCCTTGGTCTACGAGTATTTGGCGATCAATTTCAACGTCGCAGACGGGAACGGTATCTTCACCTTCCGCCACCTGCCGCAGGGACGGGACACACATCTGCTGGCAAATTTGACGTTGCTCTTTTTCTTCGCATCCGCGTTCAGTGTTTTTTCGGAATTTTATGAATTTGTTTCAAAATATGTAATGGGTTACCAATTCGACAGCAGCGGCTTCGACACCTGGCTCGATATTATGGCGAATATGGCTGGGGTGTTGGTGGGGTATGTGATTTTGTGGAGTGTTAAGTCGCAAGTTGCAAGGGGCAAGTAGCAGGTTGCAAAGACTTCCAGCCCCGCAGGGGCTTCCATGTGCTGAGGAAGGACGAAAGAGAAATGAACCGCCAAGACGCAAAGAGCGCCAATAGGGCAATCGCATCTAAATCAGGGTAGGTTCTGTTATCCTCGTACTGCTAGGATAGCAAAGATGAAAACCACACCATTAAACAAGTTAGAAGAACACTTTTCAGAGGTTAGCGACCCACGCATAGACCGCACCAAAGACCATAAACTGCTAAACATTATCTCAATTGCGATTTGCGCAATTATCAGCGGAGCGGAAGGATGGGTAGACATAGAAAATTATGGAAAAAGCAAGATAGATTGGTTGAAGACTTTTTTAGAATTACCGAATGGCATTCCAT
>JABGQU010000026.1 GCA_018648605.1 Anaerolineae bacterium
GTAGAACCGATATTGGTTCCACTACCATAGGTAGTGGTTTTATTTCTCAATAAAGCTCGTTTAGGTTTTATTGCTATTCATGTACAACCATTGATTTTTGCTTTTTTGGCTAACAGTTCCCTTACACTTGGGGTTGGCACCTGGATTTATACAATACTTGCTGCGCTCTTTGTTAATAAGCTCAAGGGCTATCCTGCACAGCGAGTAGTTGCGGGGGCTTTGGCTGGCATGGGCTTGATTAGTTTGGTGTTGTTTGCAAATGGGACCGCGGTCTGGTTGCTAGTGGCGCTCGCCTTTTATCAATTGAAGGTAACTTACAGCTTTGCCGTCGATCATGACGCGCCGAGGACCATATGAGCCAACTCCAGGATGGTGTACGTGTGTCTCACTTGTCTTTGGATAAGACGCTTACAGTTCAAGCAATAGATATTCTCACGCGCGCATTTCAGCATGACCCCCTAATTCAAAATCTTTTTCCGCACGAAACGGAACTTCGAAGCCGGGTATTTTTTTATTTTCTTTTGAAAAAAAGTGATTTGCTCAATGAAAAGTTATTGGGTATTTATATTGAAGGTGAGCTGCAAGGTGTGGCAAGCATTGAAACGCCACTTGCCAAAAATAGTGTTGGAAAAATATTGACCTTAGTTATTGAATCCTTGAAGTTGGCCTTCAAAATCCCATTTCGAAGTTTCGTTTTTCTAAATAATTACATGAAAACAACGCTCTCTATGCGTCCGAAAGAACCTCATCACTACCTTGTGTTTATCGGGATTGACCCTAACTTGCAGGGACAGGGGTTGGGGCGTGACTTCCTGGAATATATTCACCAACTTGTGGAAAATGACTCGAATTCAATCGGGATTGGACTGGATACAGAAAACCCCGAGAATGTCCCGCTTTATGAATATTTCGGTTATAAACTGAGAGGAACGGAATCGCTCGATCCGATTACTGTCTTCTGCTTATTCAAAACCAAATAGAATTAAGAGGCTATCCAATGTCTCCAAAACCAAATGTTAGTGCTGAACGAATTCCCCAAATATTGAATGCGGCCTTGGCAGTCTTTGCCGCTAAAGGCTTAAACCGGGCGACAATGTCTGATGTGGCGGAAGCAGCAGGATTAAGTAAAGCGACAGTCTATCTGTATTTTAAAGACAAAGATGATCTGATTTATTTCGCACTGTTGACCTCATTGGAACAGGGTTTTGGAAATTTAGAGGGAATATTGGTTTCCGGTGGGGAAGTAAAAAGCCAGATATTAGATTGGGTACAAGAAATCGCTTCGCAAATGGCTGAGTCAGCCACAAATTTGAGTATCGGTTTTGAGTTTTACGCCTTGGCAAATAGACGGCCAGAAATTCGGGAGCGTATACAAAAATATTTTCAACAATATCGTCAGTTACTGAGCGAGGTCATTCAGAAAGGAATAACTCAGGGTGAGTTCCAGTCGGTTGAAGCGGATTCGATTGCGGTCGCAATCATTGCCTTGTTTGAGGGGTTTAATGTACTCTGGTTTACTGAGCCAAATGATGCGAGTTGGCTATCGCTTCTTGCGAATACCATTAAGTTGTTATTAGACAGTATTTCATTAAACTGAACCAGCATCTACTCCCATAATATATTAAGGCTGCCTCTAACGGGGCGTTAAGTGAAGTTGTTACTATATAAAATGCTACTGCCAGCAATTATACATAGAAAAGCCCGGTTTCAGCTGTATAAGACTCTCATTCAGATACTATCCAGAAAATCTGCGTGATAAGTCACTATATACAAAACACAAAGGAAAATGGAATTTATCGATCACTCCACCCCTTCCCCTCAAATATCTTTGGCATGAACTTTTCAATTCTTGACGTTCGCGTTTTCGATTGCTTGGGCTGAGCAAAATAAAGCAGATAGCCCCTTTTCCGTCCCGGCGTCAACGCTTCAAAAGCAGCCTTGAAAACAGGGTCTGCTTCGAATTTCGCTTGAAGTTCCTCGGGCATCTCGAAATCGGATGTCTTTTTCGGCTCGATCTTCGCACCGGATTTTTCAACTTCGACCGCTTCAGCGATATAAACTTTCAAGATAGTTTCCAGTTCTGCGACCTGCTCAACATTCGTAAAACGGATCTGCCGCGCCGATTGCATATTCTCCGTTGATGCGATCAAAATACCCTTCGGGTCTTTCATCAAAACGCCCTTGAAAAAGCTGATAAAAGCGTAGTCGTTGAAAGCACTGACCATGACAATATTCTTGCCGTTAAAGGTATAACAAGGCTGTTTCCATTTCAATTCTTCGGTCAACCCACTGGCAAGAACGATCTCTCTTAGCCTTACCAATTCTGCCTGCCAGGTTTTGACCTTACAAGCGGGCGTCCCTACCAGTGAGCAGCGCCCGCAGCCAATATCGAGATAATTATCAACCTCAGGATTCGTTTTACTCATATAATGATTCTCCAAGAGCATTTAAAGCTTCACTTGCTGATTCTGCGGAACTTAGCTATTCTACTACGATAATCACCCGACTCCTTGAACCTAAAAATTCGATAAAGTTTTCACGATTTCCTTGACGCACCCTTTTCAGAGTGGTATAGTTTCGCCCGATGCAAACTTTCAACCTTTTTACTACTGACACCAATACCCGCAATATGACTACTCGTACTTGTTACGGGACGTTGGTGCATAGCTAAAAGCAGAAGTAAATCTACTTGCCAGGCAAATGTAAAACGTCCCGAATTTCTCGGGGCGTTTTTTTATATCAAGGAGAAAAAAATGTCCAGCCTCGCCTCGTCCGACCAGCCCGTCTACGTTCTTCCTGAAGAAAAACTCATCCCGCCCAGCGACCATCTCAGCAAGATGGCAGAGATCCCCGCCTCGCGCATGTTCATCATCAAAAAGTCGCTCAAGACCTATCAAGAGAATTTCCCCGGAAAGCCTTTCTACGATGCATCACAGGGCGATGGTGGCGCCAGCCTACCGGGTACGCCGCCCGAAATTCTGGAGCGTGCTGCCCAATTGCAAATAACACATGGAACAGGATACGACTCCCCTTTCGGGACAGCTGCCTTTCGAAAAGTGGTTGCCGTAAATTATTGGGGCTTCGCTCCTGACACGGGGCTTGCTCCCGCCAACGTGATCGCTACGGTGGGCGGACGCGATGGTCTCGTTAAATCCTACGAAGCGATGCTCGCACTCGGGCATGGTCGTCAGGGCGATGCGTTGCTCGTCTCACGCGTCCCGTGGATATCCTACAACTGGGGTCCCTACGGCGTCGGCGCAAATGTGATCCTTGCCCCCGGTCGCGAAGAAGAGGGCTGGACATATAGCGAAGAGGGCATTCAAGCCAGCGTGGATTTTGCCGCCAAATCAGGGCGAAAAATTGCGGGGATGGTGATCACAAATCCCGATAACCCCACAGGGCAGACAATCTCTACTGAAAAACAGATTTCCCTCGGCAAAGCCGCACTCAAGGCGGGAGTCGCCTTTGTGCTATACGACTGGATCTATCATCAAGTCACCGACGAAGAGCCGATGGATATCAACGCCTTTGTGCGTGAATTTAGCCCCGAAGAGCGCGAACGTCTGATCTTCCTTGACGGCCTCACTAAAAGCTTGGGCGGGTCAAATTTGCGCAGCGCTCATTTAGTCGCGCCTGAAAAAGTTGCCAAATTCATCACCGCACGGGCATCGCATAATATCATCCCGCCTTTTTATGGCACAGCGGTGGCAATGGCAGCCTATGAGATGGGCTATAAGCAAGCCAGTCGCTCTATCGTCGAGCCGACCAATGCCAGCCGAAAAGTTCTGCAAAGTTTTCTGCAAGAAAATAATTTCAAATATATTCTTGGTAAGGGCTATTACGCCTTTATCCACGTTAGGGAATGGCTCAAAGCCAAAGGCTGGGAGGATACCGAAGCACTCGGGCAATATCTGGCCGAAGAGCATGGTATCGCCACAGTGCCGGGAGCTTTCTTCTCAAAATATGGACGTGAATGGCTCCGCTTCTCCTACGCAACCCCGCCAGAACGCACACAGGGTGCAGCAGAACGCTTGCTGGAAGGCTTGCAGGCACTATTGAAGTAATACCAGTCCCTGAGCGGAGCATAGCGTAGTCGCCTGTATCCGACAGGGTAAAGGGCGGCATTGCGAAGACCGGACTACCCTTCGACTACAGGCTCAAGTACAGTCGCCTTCCGCTCAGGGGCTGGAAAGAGACTTTCATTGTGCGTTGCACATTGCTCAAAATTTGCAACGCATCAAAAGCAGATGTAACGCACATCGCTCATATAACGGAAGCAAGTTCATATCACGCGCGAAACGGTTTTTCATCATCCGAAAAAGGAAAGAACATGACTTACGATCCCAGCCAATTTGCAAAGAAATATCAACTCTCGCTCGAAACCGCGCGACAGGATTTCCCCCAGGATGGGACCTGCGGTCTTGAGATCGAACTCTTCTTGCTCGATTCTGATCTGCGTCCGTTGTTGACAGTCGGGTCGGGGCCCAGCAAGAAATCTTTTGTCGATTATCTGCGCGAGAACCACATCCCCGAAAGTGTGCTTAGTCTGACCGATCTCGAAGCCTTTCAGTGGATGATCGAGTGGGGCACGCATCCCTATTATTCGGCACGCGGGGCAATTTATGAAGGGCGTATTTTGCAGGGGGTGGTGCTGAACGCGCTGCATAAAGCCGGGCAGGCTTTTGAAGAAAAGCTCCATCTCTGGCACGGGAATCTACCTTATCTCACCGGCGTCAACTACGATTCAATTCCTGGCGGTTGGCATCTTGCAAAACGCCGTTATATTGAAAAATGTGTCGATATCTATGGCGGCACACTTTCAACAGCGGGAAATCATACGAATATCTCGCTGCCTGAACCGCTCCTGATGTGGGATTTTATGCATTTGCCGGCTGCCAAGCGCGAAGGCATTCTGCTCGATAATTACAAAAACGATGTTTATATTACTGCAACGCGTTTATTGCGCGCTTTTGCGCCTCTTTTTATTGCAACTTCGGCAGCATCGCCATTTATGGCTGAAATTCGTGATGGAAAGCCCGTTGTTTTGATCACGGAACATAATTCTTTGCGCAGCCAAACTTTCCCGAAACCCGCCATGCTGGATGTACCGGACATTTATCGCTCACACCAAGATTATATTCAAACCTCCTACGATCTCGTGCGGCGCGGCGTGCGTTTTGGCAACAACAACTGGATCCCCGTGCGCGCCCGCTCTCTCGAAGAACGTGTTGAAAGCCTGATCGAAGTGACCAGCGATGAATTGGATCGACTCTATTCGCGCGGCTTATACGCTGCAGGTGAAGCCCAACCTTTGGATGAGATGGCGCATCAGATCGAAGTGCAGAATATGCTCGCGCGTGTGGATTTGCCAATGACGCGAGTGGAAGTCCGCACCGACGATGGTGGGAATCCGCTCGACCTTGAGCTTGCCAACATGACCCTGAAGAATCTCTTAACGATGCGCATCTACGCCGACCCCGAATTTGCACGCGCTTTTCGATATGATAGCGAAGATATTCGCATTGGCCGCCAAAACGAGACACGCGCGGCGCAAGATGGCTTACGCGCCAAAATATCGAATCCTTTTACCGGCAAACCCATAATAATGCGTGATTTTCTGCGGTGGACGCTCGAAGAGATCCGCCCGCTGGCAGAAGCGCTCGATCAATGGGAAGACCTGCACCCTCTTACAGAAATGGTCGCAGGTGGACCGAATACCGCTGATCGCCTGCGTGCTCAAGCCCGTGCCAAAATCGGCGAAGGCGACGAAGTCCCACTCGAAGTCTTTCAGGAAATCGTTGAAAACCACGAAAAAGAGATCTCCCAGGAAATCGAAAAGATCGCATCCAGTGTTGCTCTTTGGGATGATGAAAAAGAAAAGCTCGGCGATGTACTCAATCGCTTGCGCAGTCACGCACATAAAGACGCACAAGCCCCCATCCGTTTTAGCCCGCAACAGGAGAATCTCATCAACATCGAATACCCGGACACCACCAGTGAGATCGTTGACCTTGCCAGCCGCCTGATCCGCATTCCCTCAGTCACCGCCTCCCCCACCGAACGTCTTGACGAAGTCCATCGCGCCGCTGTTTTCATCTACGACTATCTCCAGAGTCATGGTCTTCAAGTACGCTTCTTCGACCAGGAGAAATATCCGTCCATGCTGATTTCCTTCCCCGGCGGCGAAGAAGCGCCCGTCATGCTCAGCGGGCATTTCGACGTGGTCGAACCAGAACCAGATGACAGCCAGTTCAAGCCCTATATTGAAGACGATTATCTTTGGGGGCGCGGTGCTGGTGATATGAAAACCGTCGTTGCCACCTACATGGTCTGGATGAAAGATATGCTCAAAAAAGGCACGCCTTATCCGCCCATTAACCTGATGTTGATCGGCAACGAAGAAAATGGTGAAGGCGAACCAATGGGCACACCGCATGTGCTCAATCTTCTCAAAGAGGAAAGCGGCTACGAACCCCAGATCTTCATCGCTGGCGAACGCACCGAAGAAAAAGGCAATGATCTGTGGGGTGAGATCTGCACCGAGAATCGCGGTGCAATGCGTTTCGACATTGTCGCGATTGGGCAACGAGGGCACTCCGGGGTCGCGGGCGCACACGCCGATCTTTCCGAGCGGCTCATCAGCGTTCGCACCGAAATCCAGCATCTCGCCGAGAAGCATTTCACCCTATCCAGCGATGATGGCTGGAAATCACAAGTGCGCTTTCCCTTCATACAGATCGGCACGCCCGGCATCTACAATATCACCGCCGATCATGGCGTTTTGGGGGTTGAAATCCGCAGCATCCCGCAAGATGATCTGGATGCACTCATCCATGATGCGCGCGCTTATTGTGATGAGAACGGTCTTGAGATGCAACTCGGGCCAATGGAAGGCGGCATCGCTTGTGATCCCGAGAATCTATACCTGAAAAAGTTGGTCTCAGCTGTGGAACTTTCTTCTGGCGAAAAAGCCAGCATTGGACGCAAATTACCCGGCACCTCAGCACGTTTTGCCCCCAACGGACAGGGTGTCGTCTGGGGCCAAAGCGGGGTAGGGCCGCACTCTTCGCAAGAGCGGCACTATATCCCCAGCATTTTGCCCTATTATGAAGCTTTGCAGACTTATGGAAAATTGCTTCTAGAAGCATAATTATGGCAAAAAACAAACCATCCACCCTTGTAATGAAATTTGGCGGCACCTCGGTCGGGACGCCAAATGCCATGACTCAGACAGTTGCCAATATCCGCGCCAGCCAAGCAAGCTGGGAGCGCATCGTTGTCGTGACATCCGCCTTGTCGGGCGTGACCAATCTGCTCGTTGAAAGCACTGAACGTGCTATTCAAGGCGACGAAGTCTTTATCTCTCAAGCCGAGACTGAGCTGATGGGCAAACATTGGCAGCTCGCGGAAAAATTGATTTCCAGCCCGGCACAGCAAGCGCAGATTAAACAGGAGATCAAGCATCTTGTGGCGGAATTTGGCAGTCTCTGCCGTGCGATCAGCATTCTGGGCGAAGCCACACCCCGCGCATTGGATGCGGTTGTCTCACTCGGCGAAAGGCTCTCTGTCCGCATTCTGGCGGGTGCATTGCAGTCGGCTGGTTCCCCGGCTCAATTTATCGAAACGACGCATCTGATCGTTACAGACGACTGCTTTCAAGGTGCACATCCCGATCTGAAGAGAACTGAGCAGAATATCCAGAAAATCATTGAGCCTTTGCTTGCACAAGGAGAAATCCCTGTTTTGACGGGATTCCTCGGCGCAACCGAGGCGGGCATCACCACCACTTTAGGGCGTGGCGGCAGCGATTACTCCGCCGCAATTATTGGCGCAACATTACCTGCTGACGAAGTCTGGATATGGACGGATGTTACCGGTGTAATGACTGCTGATCCGCGCATTGTTTCGCAGGCACGCACCATCCCTGAAGTGAGTTATCGCGAGATGGCAGAGCTATCTTATTTTGGTGCGAAGGTGCTTCATCCCAAGGCTGTGCGCCCCGTCGTCGAGGCAGGCATCCCCGTGCGGGTTTGCAATACTTTTGCCCCGGCAGAAGAAGGAACGCGCGTTCTAAGAGATGACAGAGCTGCCCAAAAACCGAAAAACGGCACTCAGAGTATCGTTAAAGCGGTTACGGCCATCCAGCGTCAACGCTTGATAACGGTCGAGGGGCGAGGCATGTTAGGAGTCCCGGGCGTCGCGGCGCGGACTTTCGGCGCAGTCGCTGCAACGGGGACGAGTGTCCCGCTTATCACGCAGGCATCCTCCGAACAGAGCATCTCATTTTCTGTGCCCAGCGATTCTGCTGAGGCGGTCCTCGCATCATTACACGCTGCCTTTACCGATGAGTTGGCAAAACGCGATATTGACCGCCTTTGGGCAAGCGATGATGTTGCGATTGTGACAGCGGTGGGGAATGGCTTGCAAGAAACGCCTGGGGTGGCAGGCCAAATATTTAGTGCTCTGGGAGCGGCAAAGCTAAATGTTTATGCCATCGCGCAAGGCTCTTCAGCGGTGGCGATCAGCCTGATCGTTGCAGCAAAAGACGCTGAAAAAGCTGTGCAAACTTTACATCATTTTATTACAAGCTAAATCAATTTTAGACTACAAAAGTCTTAAAGACTTTTGTAGTCTAATTTTATAAATAAAGGTCTAAAAATTATGTCTCAGAATAAGATCCCCGTCGGCGTTCTCGCGGCTACAGGCGCAGTTGGCCAGCGCTTTATCCAATTGCTCGAAAACCATCCCTGGTTCGATGTCGTCGCCGTCAGCGGATCCACGCGCTCGGTCGGGCATAAATATAGCGAAGTTTGTCGCTGGCTGCTTCCAACCGATATTCCTGAAAGCGTCCGCAACCTGATAGTTCAGCCATCAACGCCAGAAGCCATCCAAACCCCGTTGGTTTTCTCCGCACTACCATCATCCCAAGCCGAGACAATCGAGCTGCTTTTTACCAAAGCTGGCGCAGCCATTTGCACAAATGCCGGTGCTTTTCGGCAAGACCCACTCACGCCCATTCTTTTGCCGGAAGTCAACCCAGAGCATACCGCGCTTATCGCTGCACAGCGCACGCAGCGTGGCAGTGATGGCTTTATCGTCACAAACCCCAACTGCACCAGCACAGGCATGACCATCGCACTCAAAGCTCTCCAGAATGCTTTTGGGGTAAAACGTGTTTTCGCCACATCTATGCAAGCTATCTCAGGCGCAGGTTATCCTGGTGTGCCCTCACTTGATATTCTTGGCAACATCGTCCCTTATATTAGCGGCGAAGAGGAAAAGGTGGCCTGGGAACCACGCAAAATGCTCGGCAAGGTCAACGCTGGAAAATTGGATTTGGCAGAAATCGGGTTTTCAATTCACGCAAACCGTGTGCCGGTGATCGACGGGCATACCGTCGTGTTGACGATAGAACTCACCGATCCGCCCGCGGGTATTGAACTTGCTCGGCGCGCGCTGGCAGAATATCAGGCTCCAGAGATCTCTCGCCAACTCCCCTCCACGCCCAAGCCCGTTATCCGTGTTCGAAATGAACCCAACCGCCCCCAACCACGTCTCGACATCACCGATGGCATGACCACCGTCGTAGGTCGCGTCCGCCCCGACGATCTCTTCGACTTACGCATGGTTGTTGTCTCGCATAATACCATTCGCGGTGCAGCCGGTGGGTCGATCTATAATGCAGAATTATTATTAGAGCAGGGCTTTGTACAGAGATAAAAAGAAAAGAGGCTGTCGCTTTATGGCGACAGCCTCTTTTTTCTTTTAAGAAGAAGACTTCTTATTTGATCACGATGCCGAAGTGAGTAGCAACTTTGCGTTCGCGTCCTGCAATGCCGCCCTCGATCGGCGAGTTGAGTAGTTCAGCCTTTCCGCTTTTCTCGATCACCATCGCAGAAGAGCCGCCGCCATCAAGGTTGATCGCATTATAAACACCACCATATTTAATGAGCATATCGGCTAACTCTGTGAGTGTGCAGCCTTCGCTATATCCAGGTTGACGTCCATCTACAACTATCAAGACCATCCAGCGTCCATTTGAGTTTACGCCAATCGCCGTGCGTGGCTCCAGAACAGTATCATCCAGCCCAGCAGGGATCTTCCCCTTCTCAACGAGCATTCGATCCCCTGAAATCGCGTTGTATACAGCACCCTTCGGGGTATTAAAAGTGACTTGATTGTTTCGGTTAATATACATGATCGGGCGAGAATCCCAGCGCTGCGAATAAACTTTTCCACGTGAAGCAGTATAGCTGTTCGGGTCAAGCAAATCTCCACCATCTGGGCAGGAAACACCAGGGACACTCCCTGCAAGAACATGTTGGTAACCATCACCATTGATGGCCACTTGGACACCATCTCGTTCCATGAATTCCGTAGTGGTGCGCGCACAAAGCGGTGCTGCGTCCGAATTATTATCCGGCGGTGTAACAAGGAAGCTCATCCTATCGTAATGCGTATCTACAACCATTACATGGACGATCATCTTGCGCGGCGTCTGATAAATTTCACGAATATAACGAACACTCTTGTTGAAATATTTTTGATTCACAGCTGTAGGCTGCGGGTAACGCACCAAATATCGGGCTGAACACCACCCGATCAAATCATCTTTCTGAATTTTACGCCAACTACCGTCCTCATTTGCATCAACAGCTTCAACGACATCATCCCGCTTGACAGAACCTGCTACCGAATAAGTTGTTCCAGCACCTTCACGGACATTGAGCGAGTACGCAGTGACTTGAAAGCGTCCTAAAAAATCGCTATTCGGTACAGGCGTAGGATCGGGATCAGGATCCGGGGTCGGGTCTGGTGTAGGATCGGGGGCAGGGTCTGGCGTTGGGTCCGGCACAGGGTCAGGTATCGGATTTGAGTCTGCCGGGGCTTCTGCCTCAACCAAATATGAGGCATAAACCCAGCCTACCAATCCCTGCGAACTGCGGATTTTGAACCATTTACCGGTTTCATCAATTTCTATTTTTTCAACAACCTCATCGCGCACGACGGTCCCGGCAACTTCAAATTGTGTACTTGGTCCCTGGCGTACATTCAAAGCATGAACATTAACGCGATACCATGTATCAATTACGGGGTCGGGGGTCGGGTCAACAACCGGGTCAGGAGGTGAATCAAGAAAAACGAAATAGCGTACATCTCCCCATCCCGTTAAGGAGGTTGCGCTGTTTTCATCCAGAATTTTTACCCAGCTCTTATCTTCATTATATTCAAGAACCTTCACGATCTGATCTTGCTCAAGTGTACCCACAACAGCAAATAAAGAACTTGAACCGGCACGAATATTCAGCGCAGTAGGTAAGACTTTACCCCACTGTTCAAGAGGTTCAGGGCCAGGTATTGGAGTGTCCTCCATCACCAAATGTGTTGTCGCTGTCCAGCCTATTTCGCCATCTTCACGCTGTACTTTGAACCAGCTTCCAACATCGTTTTGCGCCAGTTTTGTAACGATCTCATCATGAGCTAAAGTTCCCAGGGCGTTGAAATCTGTACCGGGTCCTTCGCGCAGACTTAAGTCAACTGTATATTTCACTGCAACAGGGGGAGGTGCGTCAGAAATATTAAATCTCTCTCGAAATGCCACGGAATCGCCATTGAAATAATTTAGATCAATCCCGAGACTCTCTACGCCATAACCGGGGCCATCACCATGTTCTGTGTACTGCCACAAAATCCACTCATTCTCACCCCAGGGCGCAGGTACATTGGGCTTATTCACGCCATAATTTGCAATCCAAAGCGGGTATTGATGGAAATATTCCAGGCTGCTGGCATGTGTATCTGCGCTAGGAGCATTTTCTTTCCAATAGTAATAACCAGTGTAAACAACGATCTCTTTCTCGGGCATCACGTCTTTAAGATACTCTAAAAAGGCGTACCATTTTCGCCAGCCCCCATAAGGGCCGCCATAGTTTTCTTCAAAATCAGCAAAAAGAGGCAGTTCACCACGATCATCACCCAAAGCATCGCGCCAAAGCTCTGCTTGACGCTGTGGCTCAATACGACTGTCGTAATACCAATAAGAACCGCGCGGTAATCCGGCTTCTTTTGCTGCAACCCAATTTGTCATGAAGTCGGGGTCGATCCATTGGTTTTGCCCGGCTCTGATAATCACAAAATCCGAGCGGGCTTTCATTTTTGTAAAATCGATTCCCTCGGGGGTTTCGTTGTCATCTTGATAAAAACTAACATCAGGTCCTATTGCGTTTGCCATCCAAGCCTCCTCTTAAAAATCGTGTTTATAGTGTAACAGTTATCGAATTAAGAATCAATTACGCCCTGCAAACAGTTTAATAGAGTTGGGCTTTTCACTAATTTATCTCCCCAAGGCAGCACAAGAATTGGAAGAAATACACTTTCTGTGCTCAGGATTTGAAGATTCATAGCACCCTCTACATCTTTCTTTGCCAACAAACCAATTGCGTGGATATCATTCTGGATCGCCTCCCGCATCGCTCGCGGACTTTGGGCTTGCTGCGCCAAAGACGAGATAATACCTCCCCCGAAGAGACCCTCGTTTGACGCCACCTGATAGTCATCTCCCGCCGCAAAAATCCAAAGCTGAATATTGGCATCTTCCCCGCCAACCTCTGCCCAATTGCGGATGTTGCCCTCAAAGATGGCTTTGATTTGATCGGTCTCCAGTTCAGGGAGTGTGTTTTCAGCATTTGCAACCACAACCAATTCCACCTCGTCAATTTGGTAGGGGGTGGCATCTAGAATTGGGGTTTCGCCAACACGCAAAATGAGATTCGCCGAAGCGATGTCGAGGGTACGCGCAACAAGCAGCTCGGGAGAGCGTTCCGCACAAGTGTAGACAAGCGGGAGCCAAGCCTCAGCAGCAGGGCTTGCATAAACGTGAACGACTTGCCTTTCCACATCCATAAGAGGGGCGTTTGAAGAGCAAGCTGTTAGAAAAAGGAGGATAGAACAAAGAAAGTAGCGCATTTACCAATCTCGCAGCAGAGCACTTAATAGATCTGAGCGTTCAGACAAGCTGCTCTTAAAAATATATTCGCGCGAAGAATGCAAACCTTCGCCGACTGCTCCCAAACCATCTAAAACGGGAACGCCCAAAGGGGCAACAAAATTCGCATCAGAGCCACCGCCAGAGCCGCCGGCTCGCAAACCAAGACCATATTTTTGGGCAATTTTTTCAGCTTTACCAAAAGTAGCCTCCATTAAGGCATCAAATGGCATGGGAGGGCGGTTCAGCCCCCCCGTGATCTCTATAGATGCCCCTTCTAGCACAGGACGCAGGTTTTTCAAGGCAAGCGCAACACGCTCGTATTCAACAAGCTGCATGATGCGTAAATCAATTTCTGCTTGGGCAAAATCAGGAACAATATTTGACGCTGTGCCACCCTGTGCCACACCCACATTCAGCGTTGTTTCTTTTTCATAATCAGTCAGCTTCTGGATCGCTAAAATTTGATGAGACAATTCTTCAAGCGCATTGCGTCCTTCTGCGTGCGCGCCACCAGCATGTGCCGCCCGCCCTTGCACGCGCAAGGTGAAATCGCCCACTCCTTTTCGCCATGTTTTCAACGCACCATCAGGCAGACTTGATTCCATAACTAAAACCAGTGCCGATTTTTCAGCGAGCTCTTCGATCAACACGCGCGAAGTTTGGCTGCCAACCTCTTCGTCAGATGTGAACAGCATTGTAATGGGTCGCGCTGGCATTTCGCCTGCATCCTGTAGCGCAGCAATTGCGGTCAGGCCGATGACCAGACCGCCTTTCATATCCTGTACGCCAGGGCCAAATATCTTGCCGTCTTTTTCGTAAAAGGGCATTCTTGCAAGTGTACCCAACGGAAAAACTGTATCCATATGCCCTAGAAACAGGATGCCACCTTTTTCCTCCTTCTCCTTTTGGGAGAGGGGCTGGGGGGGAGGGCCTCCCCATTCAGCGACGATATGGTCGCCACGCTCTTTTTGTGGATAGACGGTCACGGTCGCGCCCAGCTTTTGGCTTGCTTCCGTTAAAATAGCACCGACTCGATCCACAGCTTCTTTCTCGTGTGTCGGCGACTCGGTCTCGACCAGTTTTCTGAGCAAAGCAACCATCTCAGCAAGATATTTTTCAAAATTCATAGGGACTCTAGATTACGAAAAGAAATAAACCCCAAGCAGGATACTACCCAAAGCAACACAATAGATCACAAAAGAGTAAAGCGAATTCTTATTCAGATACGCCATTAACCAACGGATCGCCAGCCAGCCAACAAAAGCAGCCGTAAGAAAACCAACGATCAGAGCCGGAATAAATTCTGCCAACCCTGCCATCTGAAAAAGGTCAAGCGACTCATACGCTCCCGCTGCAAGCATGACAGGGATGGACATCAGAAAAGCAAAACGCGCCGATGCCTCACGCGTAAAGCCACGCAACATCCCACCAGCAATTGCCGAACCTGAGCGTGATGCCCCTGGAAAGACGGCAAAAACCTGAAATAAGCCAACGTAGAGTGCATCCAGCCAGGTCATCTCGTTTGCGGTGCGAGAGCGCTTTCCCAGCCACTCAGCGAGCGAGAGTAAAGCTGCCGCCGCAAAAAGCCGAATGGCGGCAGCAAGAAGCGGCGTGCGAAAGAGTTCCTCCAACGCATCCTTGAGAAAATAGCCAACCAACAGCGCGGGAATCGTAGCAATAATGACATACCAAGCCATTCGGTTTTCAGCATTTGAAAATGGTTTCCCAAAAAAGGCTTTGATCAAGTTCAGCAAATCTTTCTCGAAATAAATAAAAAGCGAAATCAAGGTACCCCATTGCACAAGCACCAGAAAAGAGAAGGTAGCATCACTAGCAGGGATACCGAGCAATTCCTGTCCAATGAGCAAATGGGCGGTTGATGACACCGGGATGAACTCGGTCAATCCCTGGACGATACCAAGAAAGAAGGCTTGCAATAGATTCATGGTGTGGTTTGTCTAGCCTTAATTGCGGCGGGCAGCGTTCCCTGCCCAATAATTAAGCCACGCAGGCACTTTTTCTTCAAAAGTGCTGTCCAGAATTGCAGCGCGCATATCTTTAACGAGATGAATCAGCGCGTGAAGATTATGAATGGAAAGTAATGTCCCCGCGAGAAGTTCTTTTGCGACAACAAGGTGACGAATATAAGCACGCGTAAACGTCTGGCAAGTATAGCAGGTGCAATTCTCGTCTATAGGACGTTCATTGCGTTTGAAAAGAGCGTTCTTTAGGTTTAGGCGACCTTCAGGGGAGAAAGCGGCATGGTGACGTGCAAGACGCGTTGGTAGCACACAGTCGAAAATATCGACGCCGCGTCGAATGCCTTCGATCAGGTCTTCGGGGGTGCCGACCCCCATCAGGTAGCGGGGCTTCGTTTCGGGGAGGAGTGGCATGACCACGTCCAGGGTTTGATGCATCTCTTCTTTGGTCTCACCAACGCTCAAGCCGCCTATGGCAACACCCGGTGTATCTAAGGCAGATATAAATGTAGCGGAAGCAGCCCTAAGGTCGGGATTAACGCCGCCTTGTACTATTCCAAAGAGGGCTTGATCTTTACGTTTGTGCGCTTTAACCGAGCGTTCTGCCCAGCGATGCGTCCGCTCCATAGCAAGTTTTATATAGGCTTCGTCGTTGGGGTCGGCGCACTCGTCGAACGCCATGATGATGTCTGCACCAAGATTTTCCTGAATGGCGATGGATTTTTCAGGGGTGAAGCGATGGGTCGATCCATCGATATGGCTCTTGAAAGTAACGCCATCTTCATCGACTTTGCGGGTATTGGAGAGAGAGAAGACTTGATATCCGCCCGAATCGGTCAGCATAGGCCCCTTCCACTGCATGAAGTTGTGCAACCCACCCATATCGCGGACAAGTTCATCGCCCGGACGCAGATAGAGATGGTAGGTATTGGATAAAACGAGCGACGCGCCCACGCCCTTAACTTGCTCCGGCGTAAGCAGCTTGACGGTTGCCTGTGTGCCAACCGGGGCAAAAACGGGCGTCTCGAGCGCGCCGTGTGGAGTCTGGAAAACGCCGGCACGGGCCTGACCTTCTTTTGCGAGGAGTTCGTATTCAAACATAGGTGAGATTATACCAAGCCTATAGCTAAACAAACTTACTATTTGTTCTGCCTTTTTCTTGATTTCTTCAAAACCAATAATTATCGACAAGACAGTCAAAAATAGGCCACAATTCCATGTCTAGAAAAGTTATTTCGTTAGCATCAACAGCTCGCTTGAGTAACTCCACGCCTCTATTAATATTCCCTTGTAGCAAGCTTGCTGCCACTAAAACACTGAAGGTATGTTAAATTCACATAAGACGTGAGATATAATTAAAATTATTTCATTTCGTAAAAGGAAAGGATCAAAGATCCGACTCTGAAAGTCGCTTTTGACAAATTAGCATAAATAGAGGTCAAGACATGAACTCATCAGAATTAGAAATAAAGGATGATATTCCTAAAAATAAGCCCCGTAAATGGATTTACACCTTACTATCAATACTGGTTTTATGTTGCATTAGTATTTTCATAACTGGGATATACACTATTGGAAATCGTTTAAATTTTGCCATAACCGGGGTGAATAGGTTGAGAATTCCTGCTCCCGGGAAAATAGTGTTTGAAGATTCAAAATTTTATGATGATGAGGCGGATCCTAGGGATATTTGCATCATGAATGCGAGCGGAACCGATTTTCAATACTTAACCGAAGATAATTTTAATAATTATCGACCAATCTTGTCACCAGATGGTCAAAAAATTGCTTTCCTTTCAAATAGGGATGGAGGACAAGATTTATACGTCATGGGGATTGATGGAAGAAACACGATTCACTTGGCTAATATTTCAGCTGATAATACCGGCATAAAATATTACGAAGAGGAACCCTTTAGCTGGTCTCCTGATGGGAATAAGCTTGTCGTTGACTCCTCTGAGGGGCTTATTATCATAAGCAATGATGGTTTGGATAAGGTTTTTCTCGCAGATATGCCTCCTTTATCTTCCCCAAAATGGTCTCCAGATGGAATGCAGATATTATTTACCGCAGAAGATAGATCGGATTTGTTTGTAATCAATAGTGATGGTTCAAATTTACAATCTATTTCCTGGGGAAAAGGATCTTATCGTTATCCAGAATGGTCTCCAAATAGCGAAGAAATACTTCTGTATCATCAAGGAATTACTATCGTAGATCGCAATGGGAGAAATGATAGGCAAATTAACACAAGCGTATATGTAGGCGATCCTCAACCTTCGTTATCTTGGTCCCCTGATGGAACATCCATTCTGTTCGAAGCAGCCTTTAATAAAATTAGTATTGTCAATACTGATGGTAGCAACGAACAAACTTACGATATTCACCCTTTCCTGTATTCTGCCAATCCTGTCTGGTCACCAGATGGAAAATGGATAATACTTGAAGCCTATAAAGAATCTTATGATATTGGCAATCTTCTTGAATTACTAATAATAAATATTAAATCTGGGAAAGTGTATTCTGCGACATCATTTGGAAGTCACCCGCACTGGGAACAGTAACTACTCTGCATATCCAGGCTCTTCACCCTCTTGGCTGCATTACAAATTTAGAACCCATGAAAATAGCCGCGCCTCTTGACGCGGCTATTTTTTTGCGCTACACTAATTTAGGCAAGACTAAACTTTATTTTAGAGACAGCTATGAAAAACCAACTAACGCACGCAATCGAAGATTATCTTAAAGCTATATACGCACTCAGTGTAGAAGGCGAAGCCGCATCCACAACCGCGCTGGCTGCCGAACTCAATATCGCCCCGGCCTCCGTGACGGGGATGCTCAAACGTCTTGCTGAGACCACCCCTCCCCTTGTGGAATATCGCAAGCATCGCGGTGCAAATCTCACGCCTGATGGCGAGCGCGCCGCACTCGAAGTCATCCGTCATCATCGCCTGTTGGAAACCTATTTGCATCAATCGCTCGGTTTCCCGTGGGAAGATGTCCACGAGGAGGCTTGTCGATTGGAACACGTCATCTCGGAGGCATTTGAAGAACGGATCGATGCCGTTCTCGGCCACCCGACTCACGACCCGCACGGCGACCCGATCCCGAGCCCGAATTTGGTGATGCCCCAAGAGGCATCCATCCCGTTGTCGACGCTGCGTCCGCCACAGGTGACGACGATACAACGCGTCAATGCTAATGACGCAGACCTCCTGCGTTATCTCGACGAAAAAAGTCTGGTGCCCGGTAGCAAGTTGGAGGTACGGGCGTTCTCGCCTTTTGATGGTAATCTGACCATCAGCATCGAGGGGGCAGAGATGGTCGTCGGCCCCGCGATCACGCATCATATTTTTGTTGAGGAAGAAGATTAAAGGAATATTTATGAATCCGATTTTATTAATTTCACTACTGGTCGTCGTACTTTTAGGTGCTTTTTTTATTCCGAAGCAGATCAAAGAACGGCGCGAAAATCAACGCCGCGAAGAGGTTGAAGACGCGCTCAAACATTTGCTCGATCGTGAGCAGCAGGGGCGGCATGCCTCACCAGAATCGCTAGCGGGTGCGCTCGGTTTTGCGACGACAAAAGTGCTAAAAATACTTGCACGCATGGAAATGCAGGGCTTGATAGAGCATCGTGGCGTGGAATTACACCTGACTGCCGAAGGTGAGCGCTGGGCGATCCACGTTGTGCGCGCGCATCGTTTACTGGAGCGTTATCTCGCAGACGAAGCACGTTTGCCGCTCGAAAAAATTCACGCCGAAGCGCATCGTCGCGAACACGGCATGACACCCGCCCAAGTAGACGCGATGGATGCCGCCCTCGGCTATCCCGCTCACGACCCGCACGGTGATCCGATCCCGAATAAAGATGGCATCATTGCAGAGGTTGAGGGGATTCCACTCACTTCGTGGAAGAAAGACCAGCTTGCACGGATCGTGCACCTTGAAGATGAGCCCGAGATCGCTTTTGCCCAGATTCTGGCTGAGGGTTTGCGTTTAGGACAAACAGTTCGTATTTTGGAAAGCAGCCCCGAGCGTTACTTGCTTAGCGATGGTGAAGCAGAATATCGCCTTGCACCAGCCGTTGCCGCAAATGTGCATGTAGCGGCATTGCCTGAGAGCATGCTTGCTTTGGCAGACGCTATCCCGCTCGATGAATTGGCACACGCTGAAAAAGCAGAGATCGTCGCACTAGACGAAGCCTGCCAGGGTTTCACGCGCCGTCGCTTTCTTGATCTAGGACTAACACCAGGGGCTGTGATTTTCCCTGAATTAAAAAACTCCTTCCGCGATCCGCGCGGCTATCGCGTGCGTGGCACGCTAATCGCTTTACGGCGCGAGCAGGCAAATCAGATCTGGGTGAAGCCAATAACAGCAGGAGCACATTGATGAACGAGAATATTTTTCGTATTTTCGCCACGATCATTTTGATATCGGGCTTCTCTATTTCGGCATACCATCGCAGAAAAGCAGACCAAGATTCTGGTGAAAAAGTCTCGTGGAAAGCTGAAGGCACGGCAATGGTGCTTGTTTTGCGCATTGGCGGATTGATTCTTTGGTTCAGTTTGATCGGTTATTTAATTTATCCCCCAGTGTTGGAATGGTCAAAAGTTGGCTTGTCTGAATGGGTACGCTGGCTGGGCGTTGGCTTGGGCACAACCACAGTTGCGCTAATTTATTGGATGTTTCGCAGCATAGGCACAGGTATTACGCCAACTGTTGCCACGCGCAGTGAACATCAATTAATTACCAGCGGTCCGTATCGCTGGATACGACACCCACTCTACACTTTTGGAACACTTTTCTTTCTCTCTTTCTCGCTAATAGTCGATAGTTGGTTTCTTGCCCTTATGGCAATCTTCGCAATCATCGCATTATCTGTTCGCTTACCGAAAGAAGAAAGCTTCCTAATTGAAAAATTTGGCGATGAATATCGCACCTATATGAAAAAAACAGGAAAATACTTACCAAAGCTATGGTAGGAGAAAAAATGACTGATAAAAATAAAGAACTCCCAACCGAACATTGCGAAACTTGCCCTGCATTTACACAACTTGAGCAAATGGGCATCGAACTTGATAATTTTGACCGCGTTATTGCGTTGGCAGGCAATCCAAATACTGGCAAATCGACGCTTTTTAATACATTAACCGGTCTCAAGCAGCATACGGGCAATTGGCCCGGAAAAACCGTCACACGTGCAGAAGGCGGCTTTGAATTCAACAAGATGCGCTACAAGATCGTCGATCTGCCCGGCACCTACTCCCTGCTCTCGGCGTCGCAAGACGAAGAGGTGGCACGTGATTTTATCCTCTTCGGTCAGCCGGACTGCACAATTGTGGTGACGGACGCGACAGCATTGGAGCGGAATCTGAATCTCGCCATGCAAGTAATGGAGATCACTCAACATGTTGTCGTTGCTGTTAATCTGATGGATGAAGCAAGAAGAAAGGGATTGGAAGTGGATACACGAAGTCTCGCTCGTGACTTGGGTGTGCCAGCCATCCCGATCGTGGCACGCAGCGGAGAGGGGATCCACCAACTGCTTTCGACCGTCGCTGAGGTGATCGAAGGCACCATCGCAACGCAGCCCCGTCGTGTGGAGGGCACGCCTGAATTTCAGCAGGCTGTTGCTGAACTCAGCCCAATGATCGAAGCAGCAGCCCCGGGTATCCCGAATGCACGCTGGCTGGCAATCCGCTTATTAGATGGGGATGCCAAAGTTGAGCAAGCCCTGCGCGAAGGAAACCTCGCCGAACTGGTCAGCCGCCAGCAAAGAGCAGGTGTGAAATTCAGCAGAAAAATGGCTGTAGAAGGAAACCAATAAGATGACAACCCCAAACGAAATACTCAATAAAGCTGCCGAGTTACGTGGCACGCTCTCAACCGGTTTCCGCGACGAGATAGTCAAATCTCTATATAGCGAATCTGAAGCGATCACTAACCGCGCCGTGCACGCCAAGGGTGAGAAAACCTACGATCTCGATCAACGCATTGATCGCATCGTCACTTCACCCATTTTTGGGTTGCCGCTTATGCTCGTTATCCTCGCGGTCGTCATCTGGATCACGGTGATCGGCGCAAATGTGCCTTCCAACATGTTAGCGAGCGGTCTCTTCTGGATCGAAGAGCAAGCTGCTACGCTCTTTACCAATCTCGGCGCGCCCTGGTGGCTAACCGGCTTCATCTGGCATGGTGTTTATCGCGGGCTGGCATGGGTCATTGCAGTCATGCTCCCGCCGATGGCGATCTTCTTCCCCTTATTCACTTTTCTCGAAGACTTGGGATATCTGCCGCGCGTAGCTTTCAATATGGATTTTCTCTTCAAAAAAGCAGGCGCGCATGGGAAGCAATCACTCACCATGGCAATGGGATTTGGATGCAACGCCGCCGGAATTGTGGCAACGCGCATCATCGATTCGCCGCGTGAACGCCTAATTGCGATTCTCACGAATAATTTTGTGCCCTGTAACGGGCGTTTTCCCACGCTCATCATGCTCGGGACGGTATTTGTCGCCGCATCGTTTTCGCCGGTATACGCGTCCATAGCGGCGGCAGGTTCGGTCGTCGCCGTGGTCGTACTCGGCGTATTCTTTACACTGATTGTTTCATGGGCATTGTCCAAAACAGTCCTGAAAGGCGAAGCGTCCGCATTTACACTTGAATTGCCGCCCTATCGCAGCCCGAACTTTTTACAGATCCTGTACACATCCTTAATTGACCGAACCTTCTTCGTGCTATGGCGTGCTATCTTGACCGCTGCACCCGCCGGAGCCATCATTTGGATCATGGCGAATATCAACATCGCCGGAACAAGTATTGCGCAACATACGGCTAATTTTCTTGATCCGCTCGGCTTCCTGATGGGCTTGGACGGTGTAATTCTCCTGGCATATCTGATCGCGATCCCTGCCAACGAGATCGTTGTCCCAACGATGTTGATGGTTTATATGGGCACGGGCATGATGATCGAACTCGAATCGATGGAAGCCCTCCGCACGCTGCTCGTCGAGCAAAACGGCTGGACAATGCTCACTGCCGTAAACCTGATGCTCTTTGCCCTTTTGCACAATCCCTGCGCGACAGCGATCATCACCATCTATAAGGAAACCAATAGCCGTAAATGGGCTACCGTTGGCGCGCTGATGCCTTTGGGGATCGGGGTTGTAGTGACGATTGCGACAGCAAGTATTGCGCGATTGGTGGGCTGGGTGTAAAGAAACACCTCCCTACTCCTTTTTTTTACGGATATGCAAAGCAATATTAATATTTCACCTTGTGGTTACGCGCAAAATAAAACCTCTCGCATGCGAGAGGTTTTATTTTGGAGAACGATCTTATTAGTACTTTTGCCCGAAGCGTTCTGGAGCGCATGCTGATTGAATAACACTGCTGGAAATTGTATTATTAAAACAAGGATATTTTCAAGAAACACCATTTAAGTAAAGGAGAGAGTAGATGAAGTATAGATTTTATATTCAGTTTTTGCTTGTCGTGATTCTTTTGGGTTTATTAGCTGCCTGCGCCGGCGAGTCACTCTCTCCTCAAGCCATAGTGATTCCAGATGTGGCGGAACCTGCCACACTGATATCGCCTACTGAAGCACCTGCCACAGAAGCAATCATTGAGGTTCTTCCAACCGCGTTTTCAACTGATTTACCTGACCCTTCCATGGAAATCGGATCTAAATTTTTATATGCGGACGGAAGTGTGCTTGTGGCTGTGCCTGCAGGGGATTTCATCATGGGGGGCAGCAGCAACGACAACCCAGAGCACACCGTTTTCCTTGGGGATTACTGGATCTATCGTACACCGGTCACCAATCGGCAATATTCCTTATGTGTGGAAGCCGGTTTATGCGAGCTGCCAAATATGGGTGACAATCTTGTCTATGAAGACCCGCTCCGTGTCAACGATCCGGTAGTAGGCGTAGACTGGGAGCAGGGTGCTGCATTCTGTTCCTTTATGAACGCGCGCTTACCAACTGAAGCCGAGTGGGAAAAAGCCGCGCGCGGACCTGATGGGAACACCTTCCCCTGGGGTGAAGACGTGGCTTCCTGTAATCTGCTAAACGCTGCAGATTGTGTCGGAACGACTACCGATGTAACCGATTATCAGCAGGGGATGAGCTATTACGAAGTCTTTGATATGGCTGGGAATGTCTATGAATGGGTGGCAGATTGGTACAGCCCAACCTATTATGGCAAATCGCCGGCGGAAAACCCCTTTGGGCCGGAAGCAGGCGACAAGCGCTCCATTCGGTCCAGCAGCTTTAGTTCTGCATTTTACGCAACTGAGGTTGCGCGTCGATTCAGCGCTAAACCGGTTGACCACCGAAGAGATCTGGGCTTCCGCTGCGTGGTGAACGAGCCGACACACTTTGCACCTTATTGTGAAAAAGTGGTCGTTTACGGTATGGATGCCAACTATCTTGATCCATTGAGTAACCCAGACATCACTAACACCTGCCCATCCTTTTCAATTAGCCAAGCAATGTATTGTGAAAACAAAACGCCGCTCACCAACGTAACCTTTAATGTTATTCCCCCTAGCATACTAGCGATGATCAATTCCGGTTCCTGCACGCTCCTGAGTGGCAGTACCTACATCTGCACCGCTCCGGATCCGATCTCTATTTGCGCGGAGTGCACGCAGGCGATCAATGTTGATCCGCAGTGTCCGCCAGGATATCACCTGACTGGTTTAAAATGTATTCCTGATCAACCTTTCCCAGGTGAATGTATCCCTGGAGTGAATTATGATCCTGAGAATATGTGCTGTGATGCCCAGCCCGGGGGGCTACCTGATAGCGGGAATGCCATATTAAAATTCTGCCAAACTGGCACCTATTATTTCAACCCTCCAGGTGGATGTTTTGCCATACCGGGCACCGGCACTGTTTGCAAGAACGACACTGTTACCCTCAAGACCTGTGGTGGTGGCGGTGATCCTGGTGGGTGCCAGCCGCCGCCAGGGGGATGCACCTGGGATGCCAACCGATGTTGTTGTATGGATGTCACTGGGGCATGCATTCCCTAACTCTCTTCTATCAGCTCTCAATGTGTATTGGTGGCTGTAGTTTGGCTACTCTATTGTAATGAGTAGCACCCTTTGAATGCCTAAGATTGCCAATCAGAAATAGAACAACGAGGTGATAGAAATGCCGCTGTGCTTTTTGTATAACTAAAGTATCTTGCAATACTGAACATTATAGAGAGGAGAGAGAATGAAGACCCGTTTTTTGTATTTGCTTGGAATCATCGTCTTGCTAGCAGCATGTACTCCGCTGGGAGCATCGACACCCGATCAGGCCCCGGAAGCGGCAGAAGCAACACAACCCGATAGTCAACCTTCGCCAGATGAGCAGGTTGACATGCCACAATTTGACCCTTCTGTATTGGAATTGGGCAGTTGGATGTACTGGTTTGATGATTCCATCGTGCTCTTTATTCCAGCAGGTGAATTCCAGATGGGCACGCAAGGATATGAAGATAACCCACCGCGTAGCGTGTCTATTGGCGGTTTCTGGATTTACCGCAACCCAGTCACCAACGATATGTATCGAAAATGTGTGGTTGCAGGTGCCTGTAATTCTCCGGCAACCGAACCTCCCTATGATGATGCCTTTGACACGAATAGGCCACATCATCCGGTAGTAGGTGTAAATTGGGAGCAGGCCCAAACCTATTGCCAGTGGATGAGCGCTGATCTGCCGACCGAAGCACAGTGGGAGAAGGCTGCCCGCGGTCCGGACGGCAATACTTACCCATGGGGCGAGGATGAGCCAAACTGTACATTGCTCAACTTCAAGGATTGCATCAACGACACAACACCTGTTCAATCCTATTACCCACAAGGAATGAGTCATTATGAATTATTTGATGCAGCCGGCAATACATTCGAGTGGACTCGTGATTGGTACCAGAATGACTATTATAAAAGCGCTCCAGAGAACGATCCCTTCGGTCCAGACGAGGGCAGTTATCGGTCAATTCGCAGTAGCGGCTTCGGGTCTAATCTGAATATGTTGCCACTAGCGCACCGCGTCTACCTCCAGCCAGATAAATATCGTATCGATCTGGGATTCCGCTGTGTGGTAACCGAACCAGCAAATTATGCGCCTTACTGCAAACAAATTGCCTACATCCCCGGCGAAAATAAGGGGCCAGGCACGCCACCTCCAGGCGGACCGGACACGTTTCTTCATCAAACCGATGGTTGTCTGGCGCCCGATCCAAACTTTGGCGTTGGGCGCTATTGTGTTAATCAGCAAAATCAGATTGGCGGCGCCACAGTGACCTATTCTGGAAGTTTGCAGAGTGTGACAGGGGTCAGTTGCGACAACAATAACCCGATGGGTTGTTGGGGGCCAGAGAACGCAACATTCGAAGTAGTATTGTGTACCGATTGTGCTGATTGGGTTCCCCCAGATTTCAAAAACCCATCCTGTGATCCAGGATATATCCTTATGGGTGACACTTGCGTGTTTACAGGCATCCCGGCTATTCCGGCAACTACCTGTCCCGCAGGCTGGTTTCTAGATGCTGATGGATATTGCAAACCCTTTGTGATGCTGACCGATCCAGATTGCCCAGACGGTTTTGACTATAGTTCGACTGAAGAATGTTGCGTCGCTACGTATATTGAACCTTCGGGGGGATGGGCTGGTGTACCTTCAGCCGCATACTCGTCCTGCCCGGTTGGTTATGATTACGTGAATCCCCCAGGAGTATGTGTATTCGAGGGCCATTGGGTAAGTGACCAAAAATGCCAGAGCTTTACGGCCCAACTTGGCGAATGCAGAGACAAGCCGCCAAACGATGACCCTGGTGGCGAGTGCCAGAGACCGGAGCAGTACAGTTCACAAGGCCCCTGTGAAAATGCGGGCTGCAAATGGAACGATACGGTAGGCGCACAAGGTTACTGCAGTTTTCCGTAGCGCTTCATAAAAAGCAGTGAACGATAGATTAAAAAGCTCCTCAAACGAGGGGTTTTTTAATGCTGGGCGCAGAGGAGGCGAACCTCTACCTACTGTTCCAGAGACTGCCGTCTTATAGTCCCCTCACGGTTCTATATTTTCTCGTTGCATTTTTTGAGTGATTTAGATCCTGACGAGAGTAAAAAAGAGCTGGTGTCCGAAGATTGACACTGCTTTTCTAGCATGCTATAATGCCCCGCATTATTGAAACGCTGTTCCGCTAAGCGAAACAGCGTTAGCCAATTAGGAGCCTCCTTGTCTAAGCGATCACCACTTGTACAGTCTGTTGAACGAGCCGTTTCCATATTGAAGAGTTTTTCTGCAAGTGAACCGGAATTAGGCGTTGGAGAGATTAGTCGTCGTGTTGGGATTCCAAAAAGTACGGTCTTTCGTTTATTGGCAACGCTGGAGGAAGACAATCTAATTAGCCAAGATCCAGATACAGGCTTGTATCGCTTGGGGATAGAATTATTGGTTTTAGCAAATAATGCCATGATTTCTACAGATTTACAACGAGTAGCTCGGCCGATATTACGACATTTAGCCCGTGACCTTAATGAAACGGTTACTCTAACGATTTTAGACGCGCAAGATGTAGTCAATTTGGAGTTATTTGCTTCCCCTGAACGGATGATTATGAGAGTTGGCTGGGTAGGAAGACGAATGCCAGTTCATGCAACATCATCAGGGAAGGCAATCATTGCTTTCAAAACAGAGGAGGAGCAAAAAAATATTCTTCCAAGTGAGTTAGAAGGATACACACCGCAGACCGTCACCAATCACAGCCAATTAAAAACCGACTTACTTCAGGTGCGTGAAAAAGGCTATGCAATCGCATTAGAAGAGTTGGAATCCGGGCTTAATGCGCTTGCAGTTCCTATTCGCAACCATGAAGGGGAAGTAATTGCTTGCGTGAGTGTTTCAGGTCCATCTCATCGCTTTACGGAAAAATATGTTTATGAAATTATTCCAAGTGTACTAAAAACTTCTACACAGCTTTCCTCTGAGTTAGGCTATAGAAACGGATTTTAGGGCGGTTTGTTTTTCTTCCTGTGATAGTTAGGGATTATTACAGACATTCCCATTAGAGCTTCTTATAAAAAATAAAAATCAGGAGATATTCAAATGTCTATCGTTGAAAGTCAGAAATTTAAACCAATTACTACAAAAACTTTTCGCAATTTACCCGAGGTAGCTGCGCATCTTAATGAAGATGAACAATTTGCTATCGACGTCGTCAGCCACGTACTTCCTTTCCGCACCAACAACTATGTTGTTAGCGAATTAATTGAATGGGAAAACTATAAAAAAGACCCTATTTTTGCATTAACATTCCCGCAAGCTGAGATGCTTATGCCGCAGGATTACGAAGAAATGGCGGATGCTGTCACCAGTGGTGATAAAAACAGAATCCAACAAACAGCAACTGGTATTCGCAATAAGCTTAACCCCCACCCTGCCGGGCAAATGGCACATAATGTTCCCTTTTATAAGGGTGAGTTCATTCACGGAATGCAACATAAATACCGCGAGACAGTTCTTTTCTTCCCCAGCCAAGGGCAAACTTGCCACGCCTACTGCACCTATTGTTTTCGCTGGGCGCAATTCATCGGCGATAACCAGCTCAAGTTTGCCTCTCAGCAGGCAGGTTTACTTGCGGAATACATCGCATCCAAGCCTGATGTGACTGATATTCTCTTCACGGGCGGCGACCCGATGATTATGCGCACGAGCAATATCGCGACCTACATCAGAGGGATATTAGATATTCCCCACCTACGCAATATCCGCATTGGCACAAAAGTTTTAGCATATTGGCCCCATCGCTTCCTGACCGATTCTGACTCCAAAGAACTGATCGACCTTTTCAAAGAAGTCATCAAGGCGGGAAAACACCTAACCTTCATGGCTCACTTCACACACCCGCAAGAGCTAAAAACGCAAGGCGTAGCCGACGCTATTCATCTTTTACGCGACCTTGGCGCCGAGATTCGCACCCAATCGCCCGTGATGACCCACATCAACGACGATGCAGACGCCTGGGCTGCGATGTGGCGCCAACAAGTTCATATGGGCATGATTCCATACTACATGTTCGTTGCCCGTGATACAGGTGCACAGCACTATTTTGGAATTCCGCTAGTTCGCGCGGCGGATATTTTCCGTAATGCCTACAAACAAGTGAGTGGTCTTGCCCGTACCGTACGTGGACCCAGCATGTCCTGTGACCCCGGAAAAGTGCGCGTCAGTGGAGTTGTTACCATTAACGGAGAAAAAGTCATTGCTCTCGAAGCCTTGCAAGGTCGCAACCCAGATTGGGTCAGTCGTCCCTTCTATGCCCAATACGACGAAAAAGCAACATGGATGAGCGATCTGAAGCCTGCCTTTAGCAAAGAAAAATTCTTCTACGAAGATGAATTGGCTCAAATGTACGAAGATGATCTAAAAAAAGCAGCACACTAAAAACGTAGACACCAAGCGTATTTCTAAAAACGGAAGCCCCAATGTGAGTGGGGCTTCCGCAAAATTCTTGACCATACAAGCTTGCTGTGCTAGAATACGCAACAGCGTTCCACTAGACGGAACATCATTATTACAGTTCACATATCGTCTTCACACTAGAAAAAAAATCATTCCCTGTTTATTCAAGCAGTACGAAGTTTGTTGCGGCAACTGGCGGTTGACACCATCAGTTGGATAAGGGCATCATTTGCTGTTTAATGTTTTGGCATTTTTCTGCCAAAACAATATTTACTTATAGAATAACTAAAGGAGGTGGTGGAGCAATAAAAAATATGAAATAAAGTAAACACGTACATTTTTGAAGAAAAGAAAAAAATATATCCCTATTTCCCATCTGGAGGAGAAAAAATGTCAAGTAAAGCTCGTTATCTCTTTGTTGTTCTGGCAGCACTGATGCTTGTTGTAGGTGCCTGTCAACCACAGGTTATTGAAAAAGAAGTTGAAGTTGTCGTCACCCAAGTTGTTGAGGTTGAAGTCGAGGTTGAAGCGCCGGCGCCTGTTGCTGGTCGTTGCGCCCCCATGGATGCAGCTGAAGTTGATATGATCAAAATTGGTGTACCTTTGCCCATGTCTG
>JABGQU010000027.1 GCA_018648605.1 Anaerolineae bacterium
CCTAAGTACGTTATCTGCTCCAGGTGGAGCGAGTATAATCAGGATAGTATCTTTTATCTTTGTGAGGTCCCTATGCGTCCACATTCCCACCCCGTCTACAAAGTTTTTTTTATTTTGATCGTCGTCTCGCTCGTGTTTTCGGCTTGCTCGATGCCGAATACTGCGCCTGCCGTTCAACAGCCTGCCGCCACACCGACCGCACTTCAGCAGAGTTTCACCCCTGCCGTTGTAGAGACTGTTCCCTTAGCGGGGAGTCAGGTTGGGGTGCAGGAAGCGATCACTTTTTACTTTAATCAACCAATGGATCGGGCATCCGTGGAGGCTGCCTGGAGCGCGGACCCTGCTGTAGGGGGTGATTTCGTTTGGGTGGATGATGCCACGCTAACGTTCAAGCCGAATCAACCTGCGGAAGCGGGAGCAAGCCTAAGGCTGGGTGTGAATGCGGGCGCGCGTTCAACAAGTGGCGTTGCCCTCGATGAGTCTCTTCAATACGCCTATCAAGTAGCAGATTCTCTGCGTCCCGTTCAGTTTTTGCCAAAAGATGGCGGTGTAGATTTGAGCGTGGATGCGGCGGTTGCGGTCACGTTCGATCAACCTGTCGTGGCTTTGGGCGCTGACCCTGCTTCGCTTCCGGCAGCATTTAGTTTGCAGCCTGCCGCGCAGGGGCATGGGGAGTGGTTGAATACAAGTACGTATATTTTTTATCCTGAACCTGCTTTTGCGGGTGGTGAGACCTATCATGCGTTGTTAGATCCGAATTTAGTTAGTGTGGCGGGGACGGCACTTGCGCAAGGAAATGGCGCGACGACAGCCTGGTCGTTTACGACGGCGAAGCCGCGTTTGCTGGAGATCAGCCCCTCGACTGAGACGCCCTTGCCTCTTGAGCTGGGGTTGAGACTAACTTTTAACCAACCGATGGATCAAAGCAGTTTTGAGAGTAATTTTGCTTTTCAGAATGCTGCCGTGATATTAGCGGGGAGTTTTGAATGGGCGGAAGATTCGCGCTCGGTGACTTTTACTCCCGACGAAACATTGGCGCGCAATAGCAGTTATTGGCTCAAGTTGAGTGGCGCAACCCAGGCACAGGGGGGAACACCTCTCGGTATAGATTGGGATGTGGAGATGGTTTCTGCGCCGAATTTCTCGGTAGTCTCCACCGATCCTGAACGAGGGGGAGAGTTGAATGAATGGGGTGACGCATATTTGCATTTCTCTACTGAAATCGAAGATTTTATTGATGTAGAAAAATATCTTTCAATTAGCCCCGCCGTAACACGTTTCAATGCCAATGCGTATGCAAACACTCTCCACTTCAACGGAGATTTTGATCCGCAAACTCGTTATACCCTGACGGTTTCTGGCGACTTGAAAGATGAATGGGGAGGCTTGCTGGGGAACTCTTTTGAGTATGCTTTTACGATGGCTAACCCCTCGCCAAAGCTTTATTTCTCGTATACCGGTTCCAGTTTGTACTATACCGCTGCGCAGGAGGCTTCTTTTTACGTCCAGGCTGTTAATATCTCCAATGCAGATATGACCCTAGGCGCAGTGCCAGTGGATGATTTCTTCACGCTCTTTGGCCCGAACGGCTATGACATGCGCGAAAATTATCAGCCTGCATCATCCGATACCTGGCGACAACCTTTGAATACGGTCAATAATCAAAGTGAGACGCTCAGCTTGCCTTTGGCCAATGCGGGTGAAGCGTTAACGCCTGGCATCTATTATTTACGAGTCTCAAATTCAGGCGCTGAGAGAGAGAAATCACCGGCGTATCTCGTTTCGAGCAATGTTAATTTGGTCTTCAAATTTAGTGCGACAGATGCGCTTGTTTGGGCAACCGATCTGCGGACAGGGCTGCCTTTGGTCGCTGAAACGGTATCTATTTATGATGAAACAGGCACTCTTCTCGCCAGCGGGCAAACCGACGTGAACGGGGTATGGCGTGGTGATATCCCCGCCCAGAGCGATAATTACCAGAGTTTTTATTCGATGATCGGTCAGCCCGGCGACGATCTTTTTGGCCTTGGCGCTTCGCTATGGGGCGATGATATTACCCCTTGGCGTTTTGGTCTTTCAATGGATCGGCGTCCACCGCATACCGAAGTTTATCTATATACCGACCGCCCCATCTATCGCCCGGGGCAAACAGTTTACTTCCGCGCAGTTGTGCGAGATGCCTACGATGGGCGCTATCAAGCCAGCTCGCTTACCTCGCTGCCGCTTACGATCTCGAATGCCTGGGGGGAGAATATTCAGACTCTCAACCCAACACTTTCTACTTATGGCACGGCGCACGGCTCCTATACTCTCCCCGATGATGCCGTTTCAGGGGATTACACTTTTTATAATAGTGAGATTGAATTCTCCACTGCTTTTCAGGTGGCAGAGTATCGCAAGCCAGAGATCAATCTTGGGATAACCATGAGCGGGGATTCCATCAAGCGTGGAGATCCCTTTGATGCAGAAATTTCTGCGCAATATTATTTCGATGCGCCCGCCAGCGATCTCCCCGTCCACTGGACGCTTTACGACGACAGCGGGTATTTCCGTCTGCCCGGTTATCGCGTTGGCGATGTCAATCTCAATTGGATGCGCGGCTCTTATAATGATTATAGTTATTATGGCGGCCTGATTGCCTCAGGTGAAGAGAAAGCCAAAGCCGATGGTACTTTGCTGATCCATGAACCTGATCTCGATCTGCCCGATGGGATACGAGAATTGACTCTTGAGATCACAGCCCAAGACGAAAGCGGACAGCAGATCAGCACGCGAGAGACCATCAAAGTCCACCCGGAAGATTTCTATATCGGATTACGTGCCGATCAGTGGAACGGACGCGAAGAGACCGAAATGGGCTTCGATGTTCTCACCGTGGATTGGAACGGCGATCCAACCGCGAACCTGAACTTGCACGCCGATTTCAAACAGGTGACCTGGGAAAGACAGGAAGCCGCTAACGACTACGAAGCCCCCACATTTACCCCAGTCTACACGCCTGTTAGCGATGCGGATTTTGTGACCGGTGGCGATGGCGTGGCACGTCTCTCCTTTACCCCGCCCGCGCCGGGGACATATATCCTCGATGTTAGTGGCGGCAACGCCTCCACGCAAATTCTGCTTTGGGTCACGGGGGCAAAGCGCGCCATTTGGCCGAAATTGCCCAAGAACCATATCCGCCTGACGGCAGATCGAGACTCCTATCAGCCCGGCGATACCGCCCAGATATTTATTCCGAATCCCCTCGAAGCGCAGACCTACGCTCTCGTGACTGTTGAACGTGGCACGGTCCATCAAGCCGAGATCATTGCCATTCAGCCAGGCGGCACGACCTATGCGTTGCCCCTCACCGAAGCAGATGCACCGACGGTCTATTTCTCGACAGTTTTGTTGGGCGGAAACGATTACCGCATCGGTTATGCCGAATTGGCTATAGACCCCGCTGCGCAATTATTGAATATCAACCTGACCTCTCAACCGACTCGCTCTGAGCCGGGTGGCGAAGTCACCTTTGGCATTCAGATCTCCGATGCGCAGGGTGCGCCCGTGCAGGGTGAATTCTCATTAGCCGTGATCGACCTAGCCGCGCTCGCGCTGGCAGACCCGAATACTGAGCCAATTAAAGATGCTTTTTACGGCAACGCACGCATCGGTGTGCGTACAACGCTCTCCCTGGCAGGCGATAGCATCTATGGTGTATTTTTAGAAGGTGGCGCAGGCGGCATGGGTGGCGGTGGTGGCGGTGCAGGGATTTCAGTGGTGCGTGATAATTTCCCCGATACGGCTTATTGGAATGCCGAGATCGTCACCGATGCGAACGGGCAGGCACAAGTTAGCGTTATTTTGCCCGATAATCTCACCACCTGGCAGATCGACTTACGCGGCTTAACCACCGATACGCGCGTTGGCAGCGCAGAGATGCAGGTCGTCAGCACAAAGGATGTTCTCATCCGCCCCGTTACACCACGTTTCATGGTTGTTGGCGATCATATCGAAATCTCTGCTATTGTCCACAATAACACCGCTCAAGACCTGAGTGGGCGCGTCACCTTGCAAGCGATCGGCTTTTTACTCGATGACCCGAATATGATCGAGCAGCAAGTCAATCTCCCCGCGAATGGACGTGTTGAAGTCTCATGGTGGGGCACAGCCCAAGATGCTGAAAGCGCTGAACTTCTCTTCGACTCGCAATTTGGTGACTATCAAGACCTTACCCGTCCCACCTGGGGTACGCTGCCGATCTTGCGCTATACCTCGCCGCAATCCTTTGTCACAGCCGGTACACTGACCGAGGCGGGCACGTTAACGGAAGCCATTTCTTTGCCGCGCAGTTTTGTGCCCAGTGGTGGCAAGCTGGATGTCGAGTTGTCGCCTTCGCTGGCGGCTGCTATTCTCGATGGGCTGGAAGCCATCCCGGAGCCGCCTATCCACGCCAGTAATGAAGCCATCCTGTCCTATCTTTTGCCGAATATTGAAGCCTACCAAGCTTTGCAAGCAGCCGGTTTGGATGAGCCTGAATTGAAGGCGCGTCTCGAAGCCTCTTTGAACGATGGTGTGCGTCGCTTGCTGGCACGTCAGACTGAAGATCATGGTTGGGGTTGGTATGGCACTACTGCCAGCGGAAGTTATGGCATTGGTGCGCAGGCATCGCCTGTGCTTGGCGGCGGTGGTTTGCCTGATGATCCCTACCTGAGTGCCTACATCCTTTTTGGCTTATGGCGTGCAAATCAGGCAGGTGTTTATATTGATGAGACCGTTTTTATTGACGCGCGTGAGTATTTACATATTGCTTCGTTGCCTTATTTGAGCGACGCAAATCCGAAAATATGGCAAAAAGATCGTTTGGCGTTCATCCAATTTGTGATGCAGATGACCGGCGGCGCAGATGCGATTGCCGTTGACCAACTGGACTTGTGGCGGGATGGACTCAGCCCCTGGGCGCAAGCCTTGCTCGCGCTGACGCTCGACTCCCGCACGCCTGGCGACACCCGTGCCCAGAGCTTGCTTGCCAACCTGGAAGCATCTGCCCAACGAAGCGCGAGTGGCGCCCACTGGGAGAGTGATGCCTCTGCCTGGCGAAATCCGGGCACACCCAATTACACGACTGCAACCGTGATATACGCCCTCGCTCAATTTGATGCCGAGTCCCCGCTCCTGCAAGATGCTGTCCGCTATCTGGTTGCGCACCGCAATATTCACGGCTACTGGAGTTCGACATATGAGAATGCCTGGTCATTGCTCTCACTGACAGAAGTAGCGAAAAATGGCAGCGAATTGAACGCCAGCTTTGCTTATGCCGCGCGTTTGAACGGAAACTTTCTCACCGAAGGACAAGCCAACGCTCTTACACCTGTTCTCTCCTCGGCCACGTTGGATGGCTTGCAACTCTCCCTGCCTAATGCGCTCGATATTACACGAGGCGAGGGTGTTGGCAAACTTTATTATCGAGCTGCCCTGCTCGTGGATCGTGCCGCCGAAACTGCGCCGGCCATCAATCAGGGCATAGAAGTTACACGTGCTTATTACGACGCGGCTTGTAAAGAAGATTGTACGCCGCTTACCACTGCGCAACTGACAAATGGAGCGATGCTTAAAGCGCAAGTAACCCTGACCTTGTCTGAAGACAGTTACTTTGTGATGGTCGAAGATAATATCCCCGCTGGGACGGAGATTCTCAACCAGAATCTCAAAACATCCCAGCAAGCACAAGATGCCACCAGCGTCGAAGTGTACGATCCCGATAACCCCTTCTCGAATGGCTGGGGCTGGTGGTATTTTCGTGCCCCGCAAATTGGTGACGAGAATATCGAGTGGTCGGCAGATTACCTGCCCGCCGGAACCTATGTTCTCAGCTATACGCTGATCCCCTTGCAGGCGGGCGAATACCGTGTTCTTCCTGCTCATGCCTGGCAAAGTTTCTTCCCCGATGTACAGGGAACCAGCACAGGCGAAGTTTTCATCATACTGAAATAGCTATATTGTGCCCCTCTCCAGATAAGAGAGGGGTACTTTTTTGTATTTGAGAATATAAAAAAAACTGAAAGTCTGTTAACCCTCTTTTTTTGCTATAATCTTTTTACTTAGTATTAGGGATTATTCTTATGACTCATCGCGTGTTATTGATCGACGACCACAGGGACGTGATTCGCCTTTTAGAATCGGCACTTGAATCACTTGACCACGAATTTGAGGTTCTTGAAGCCCCTTCTGGTGAAGAGGCATTTCTTGAGGCTTCCGGCAAAGAAATAGACCTCTTTGTGATCGACTATCTTCTGCCCGGGATGTCTGGCTTGGAATTGCTCGCCAAGATCAAAAAACGTAATGAAGACGCGCAAGTTATCCTGATCTCAGGAACAAAAAACCGAAAAGAGCGCAAAGAACTTCTCGAGGCCGGTGCCTTCGCTTTTTTCGAGAAACCGATCTCGCTAACCGATTTTCTTGATGCTGTTGAGCGCTGTCTGGCATTGGAACGCACCGTCATCCCCGATGAATTGGACGAAAAAGCTGAAGCACACAAGACCATGTCTGGGTTGTTGGCGAAATTCCGCCAAAATATGGAGGCGCAAGTTATCATCCTGCTCTCCGATATGGGGCATGTTCTGGCGAAGGCAGGTGCTTTTCAAGATAGCAACCTTGAAGCCTCGCTCTTGGCGGGTTTGATGGGCATCTATCGTGCGGGGCAAAAAGTATCTGGTTATATTCATCAGGAAACACCCCTCAGTTATCACATCTTCCCCGGTGGCGATCAGGATATTTTGCTCGTGCCGGTCAACAATACCCATGCGCTCATCGTTGCTGGTGAGCGGATCGCGGAACGTAAAAAGGTGCTCGACATAACCGATGCAATGATGATCTTGAAAAGCGAAGTGGAACATGTTCTCAACCAAATGGGTGTAACCAGACACGGTGCAGAGGAAATGGATAAGACCATTAGTGAAGAGGATGTTCCCGAAGAACTGATCGAAGACCAAATTTCTTCAGAAGAGTTGGAAGCCCTCTTCAAACAGAAAAAGAAGATAGGAACTTCCGAGATCGAATCTTTCTGGGAAGAAGCAGTGGATAGTCAAACAGCCCCACAAGTTGACGCCGATAAACTCTCTTACGAACAGGCACGTCAACTTGGCTTAACGCCTGAAAATAACACTTGAGGCTTTGCGTAAAGTCTCACCCTATGTTACAATTTCGGCCGCTCTATTGGGCAGTATAGGGGCATGGTGCAACGGTTAGCACACCGGCCTTTGAAGCCGTTGATCTTGGTTCGAATCCAGGTGCCCCTGCTAAAAATTTATGAATACAATTGACCCCGCCCATGCGGGACTTTTTCTCTAAATCAGACAAGCTCACCGCTGCCCTAGTGGACGCGAGGCTTGTTTTTTTGTTTCTGTCGAATACCATCAGACTACAAAAGTTTTTAAGACTTTTGTAGTCTCCGTAAGAAGGAAATCTTTATGAAAATCACATCCATCATCCTTGCAGCGGGACAAGGCACCCGCATGAAATCAGACTTGCCAAAAGTTTTGCACCCTGTTTGTGGCAAGCCGATGGTTTGGCACGCCTTGCAAGCCGCCCGCGTAGTCACTGAAGAAACGCCTGTGATGATTATTGGACATGGTGCCGACCAGGTTCGTGAAGCCATTGGGGATGCGGCGC
The DNA here is from genome assembly GCA_018648605.1 of Anaerolineae bacterium. GTDB lineage: Bacteria > Chloroflexota > Anaerolineae > Anaerolineales > Villigracilaceae > Desulfolinea. The sequence goes on from JABGQU010000027.1 coordinate 7,651, forward strand.
ATTATGTGGTTCAGGCAGAGCGATTGGGAACGGGACACGCCGTTCAACAAGCGGAATCTACCCTGAAAGGGGGTACCGACCTTGTACTTGTTAGCAGTGCCGATATGCCCCTGCTTCGGGGTGAAACCTTTGCGGAAATGATCCGTTTGCAAAAGGAGAATGATGGCCCTATGACGATACTGACCATCGTCGCGGATGATCCGCGTGGATTTGGTCGCATTGTGCGCGATGAAGATGGCGACGTGAAAGCCATCGTGGAAGAAGCGCAGGCAACTGACGCAGAGAAAGCTATTAGAGAGTTGAATGTTGGCGCGTATTGCTTTGATGCCGAATGGCTCTGGGAGGCGCTTGCGCGCATCCCGCTTTCGCCGAAGGGTGAGTATTATCTAACGGATACGGTTGGTTTGGCTGTAGAAGCGGGGCTACGTGTGAAAGCGTTGACGCTTGATGACATGGTCGAAGCCATTGGTATCAATAGCCGAATCCACCTTTCTGAAGCGGAAGCAGGCATGAGGTCACGCGTGAATCGGGGGCATATGTCGAGGGGTATCACGCTGATCGACCCCGCATCCACCTATATTGGCATGGACGTGGAGATCGGGCAGGATACGGTCATTCAGCCGAATACATTTTTGCGTGGCGAGACGATCATCGGCGCAGGCTGTGAGATTGGCCCGAATACTATTATCACAGATTGTAAGATCGGTGAGCGCTGTGAAATTTTATCGTCGGTGCTTGAGAAAGCTGTGCTCGAAGACGATGTAGATATGGGGCCTTTTGCACGACTGCGAAAGGGCGCTTATCTTTCGAAAGGCGTTCACATGGGCAACTTTGGCGAGGTGAAGGATTCGCATCTCGGCGAAGGCGTGAAGGTGGGGCATTTCTCGTATATCGGCAATACGACGATCGGTGCTGAAACGAATATTGGTGCGGGAACGATCACCTGTAATTATGATGGCAAAAATAAGCATCACACCGAGATCGGTGAAGCGGTGTTTATTGGTAGTGATACGATGTTGGTTGCCCCGCTCGTGATTGGTGACCGTGCGCGCACAGGTGCTGGCTCGGTAGTTACGAAGAATATAAAAGAAGATACGCTTGTGGTCGGAATGCCGGCGCGGGCGATAAGGAAGTTAAAGGAATAGCCATCACCCCCAACCCCTCTCCTGTAAACGGGAGAGGGGGAGTCCATGCGAAGCAAGGACGGGGTGAGGGACAAGAAAAGGAAAAAAACGTGATAACAACGGGATGGGGCTTGCTAACCATAGCCCTGCTACTTATTTTAGATCTAATGATCGCTGCCACGCGCGTTAGCTTGTCTAATGCCAGAGTGGCGAAACTGCTTGTTTTACAGGAAGAAAAACCTGCCAGCGCAAAGCGCGCAATTGCTCTGCATGAAAGCTCGCGTCTGGTGGCGGTCTTGCGCTTGAGTCAAACATCCATGCGTTTTGGGATTGCCATTATTGGCTTTTTGTTAATACAATCATGGACTCTCACTTCGCCGCGTGCCTGGCTGCTTCAGGTAGTAGGCTTGTTTGCACTCACTGTTGTGATGCTGCTGATCGAGTTCACCGTCGAGTCGAATGCGCTGGCAGATCCAGAAGAGTGGGCCTTGCGCCTTTCCTCTTTTGGCAATTTACTGGTTTTCGTTTTTACCCCTTTCGTTCTGCTGCCCCTGCTTTTACTTGACCCGCAGCGCGTATCGAAAGGCACGATGGCGCAAATGACCGAAGATGATCTTCGGACCTGGGTTGAAACCGATGAAGAAAGCGGCGGCCTTGAACGCGAAGAACGCCGTATGATCTATGAGATCTTCCAATTTGGCGAAACGATAGCGCGCGAGATCATGGTGCCGCGCATCGACGTTCTCGCGCTGGACGAAGATGCCGCCACGCTCTCCTCGGCTGTTCAAGCCTTTCTCGATTCAGGTTATTCACGTTTACCCGTATACAAAGAGAGTATTGATAATATCCTCGGCTTGCTCTACGCCAAAGACCTGCTTGGCACACTCAGCAAATCAGATGACGAAGTTCAGCTGCGTGAATTATTACGCGAGCCTTATTTCATCCCTGAAACAAAAAAAGCTGACGATCTCCTTGCCGAAATGCAGGAAAAACGTTTTCACATGGCAATTGTTGTTGATGAATACGGCGGCGTCTCGGGCGTTGTCACCCTCGAAGATATCATCGAAGAGATTATTGGTGAGATTCAGGATGAATATGACGAACGCGAAGAAGCCCCCTTTAAAAAAATAAGTGAAGACGAATACATCTTTCAGGGATTGATCGACGTGGATGATTTTACCGACGTGACTGGTGTGAGCCTCCCTGAAGGCGATGCAGATACCCTGGCAGGATTTCTCTACGAACAACTGGGGCGCGTTCCCCAAGGCGGCGAAAGCGTCCGTGTGAAGGGCTTGCTACTGACCATTGAGCAAGTAATCGGAAGACGAATCCGTCGTGTCCGCTCCCAGCCTGTGCTTGAAAACCCGAAAGAGGAGAGCACCGATGACCGAACTGACGAATGAAACCCGTCAAGCCCTGATCGATCTGGGCAACGAAGCGCGCCGACGTGCCTATGTGCCTTATTCAAACTATCGCGTTGGGGCAGCCTTGCGCGGCAAAAGCGGGAAAATATATACAGGCGTCAATGTTGAGAATGCAGCCTATCCCGTTACGATGTGCGCCGAACGTGTTGCCCTCTTTAAAGCCGTCTCCGAAGGTGAATGTGAATTTGATGCCATCTCTGTAGTCACTGATAACGGCGGCTCTCCGTGTGGATCATGCCGTCAGGTTTTGGCAGAATTTGGTCTCGATATTATTGTCCTCATCGCCGATGGCGAGGGGAATCTGGTTGAAAAAACCACCGTGCACGCGTTGTTGCCCGGCGCATTTGGACCTGAACATTTGGTATAAAAGCAAGATCTGCATTGCATCTTGAAGATGCGTTGCAGATTGACTGTACGAATTGAACCAGATTTGCAGCGCAAGTCTATCTACTCTTATGAATACTCCCCGCTCTTTCCGTGCTGAAGCTGTCGTACTCGATCATCGTGATTGGGGCGAAGCTGACCGCCTCGTAACCTTGTACACCCGTCAACATGGCAAGTTGCGTGCGGTGGTCAAAGGCGCTCGTAAACCCCATTCACGCAAGGGAGGCCATCTGCAACCCTTTACGCACGTTGTCCTTCAATTAGCACGTGCGCGCGGACCTTTCATCATCACACAAGTTGACACAATTGATGCTTTTTTACCCCTCGGCGAAGACCTGACATTGACAGGGCAGGCATCCTATTTGGCTGAGTTGCTACATCGCTTTTCCTACGATGAGGAAGAAGCCAATTCTTCTATTTTTCGTTTGTTGGTAGAAAGTCTCACGCGTCTTTCGCATGGCGATGATCCGTGGCTCATAGCACGCTATTACGAAATGCGTCTGCTTGACTATCTTGGTTTTCGTCCCCAATTACAGACCTGTATCACTTGCGGCGCAAAGATAGAGCCTGAAGATCAGTTTTTCTCCGGTAGCGAGGGCGGTGTCCTCTGCCCCGATTGTGGTACAGACCATGCCTCTGTGCGCTCTGTTAGCATGGAGACGTTGAAATATCTACGCCACTTTCAACGCAGCTCTTACGCTGACGCACACCGTGCTGATCCTGATCCTAAAGTGAAGCTAGAGATGGAAAACCTGATGCAATTTTATCTGACCTATCTCTTGGAACGTGGTTTAAATTCACCGCGTTTTATTCGTCAGGTGAAAAGGTAGATTGTGCCTACTGTTTCTTCTTCTTCTCCCACCCAACTACAAATAAAAACCCGAAGATTCCTGCAACTCGGTTGAAGTAATGCCAAACGAATCTTTGCCAAAATTCAGTCTTGAAGAGATAGAATATTCTGGCAATAAAGGTGCGTCGCCATAACGCGCCGCCCAATCGGCTGCGCAATAATCTCCCTGTATATTTTTCAAAACGGAAATCATTTTTCTTAAAGGCATGCAAAATCTCTTGCGCGGCAACTTTGCCATATCCCAGTGCGGGGCTGATACCTTCACCGAGCAACGCATCTGCCCCGAGGGCGTCGCCGACGAGCAGCACGCGCGGAATGGCAGGTGTATTGGCAGGCTCGTACCAGCGAATGGGATGCCCCTTTAACTCGTAATCATCAAGGTTGTAGCCGTGTGCCGCCATCTCATCAGCAAGGATTTGACGTAAGGGTGCGCGTTTGCTTTGTGGAATGATATTTGAATCGTAGATGCCCCAACAACGCATTTCTTCTCCCTTAACGAGTGCGGGGAAATCCCAGAGATAGCCGGAAATACCTTGTGGGACAGGGAGGAAGTCGAAGGTGGCATTTTTTTGTTTGTCATCGCGAGCAGAGCGACGAGTGCCCTTCAGGGTAAGCGATCTCCTCACAGGCTTGGAGACTGCCGCGTCGAGCTGCGCTCTCCTCGCAGTGACATGCTCTGGGACAATTACCTCCAATGCCCGCCCAACATGCGGGCGTGGGTTTTTCATTACACTGCGACGCACAATGCTATTAGAGCCATCTGCGCCCACGACAACTTTGGCGCGATATTCACCCTGATCGGTTTGGATGAGGGCGTACTTATCGCAGACAGCCACTTTTTTAACGGTAATACCTTCTTCTATTTCAATTCCCTGCTCTCTGGCTTTACTCGCCAACCAGGCGTCAAATTCATCTCGGCGCACGGTGCGGAAGATGGGGCGTTTGCGTGATAAACGCGCTATTAGCCCCCGTCCTTTGTAGTTGAAATGGGCTTTGTCCACGTCCACGTGGGGGACTTCGCGCAGATCGAACCCTAATTTGGCAAGGATGGCTTCTCCTTCTGCAAGGATCCCACCGGCGCAGAGCTTTGGTCTTGGGTGGCGAGATTTTTCCAGGATAAGGGTAGCAAGCCCGTGTCCGCGTGCGAGGCGGTCGAGATGCAGCGCGGTCGAGAGTCCCGATGGTCCCGATCCGATAATGATGATGTCGTAGATTTTTGTCATTCTAAGATTTTACCTGATACCAACGGTATCTGCGGTTCGCGCCCGCTCGCAGCGGAGGGAGTGGGTGCGTGGCTCGACAAGGAAAAGTAGATAGAACGCGGATCAAGCGGGTTTGCGCGGATTAAACAACGGTTTAAAAATCTGCGCAAATCCGCAGAATCCGTGATATCCGCGTCCTATTTTTCTCTTGCCTTGTTGGTATAATCCCACAATCGGGAAATTTCACTATGCACTCTTCTGTCTTCAAAACTCATCATTTATGACGCGCCCTCCACAACCGCCTCGTTATAAGTTGACGTAACTACGAAATGTAACTACAATATGAATATAAACTTCGAATGGGATGAAAATAAACGCCGCGAGAACATCCGCAAACACGGCATTGATTTTGTTGACCTTCCACCGCTTTTTGATGGCGTGATCATCACCATCGAAGATAGACGCCACGATTATGGCGAAACCCGTTACATCACGCTGGGATTGCTGAAACACCACGTCATTGTTGTTGTACACACAGACCGTGAAGGCAACATCCGCATCATCTCCGCGAGAAAGGCGACAAAAAATGAGTCCAAACGATATTTCGAAGAAATCACAAACTGATTGGGAAAAACTCGATTCGATGAGCGATGATGAGATCGATTTCTCTGATATAGATGAAATTACTCCCGAAGAATTTGCTCAAGCGGTTGTGCGGCATGGCTTGAATCCTGATCGAAAAAAGGAACAAATTACCATTCGCATTGACAGCGATGTGCTGACATGGTTCCGCTCGCAGGGGAAGGGCTATCAAACCCGCATCAACGACCTTTTACGCGCCTATATGAAAGCCTACGAGCAAAGTTGATTTTATGCAGAGTCCCGAATTTTTTGAAAATTCGGGACTCTTTTCTTTGCGGGTATAATCCCAAAGTCGGGAAATTTCACCATTCAAAATTCATAATCCTACATTTCAAATGTCTCGCCCCTTGAAAGTCTTCCTCTCCTACCTACGCCCACATGGATGCGACTCGCGTCCGCGCTCTCGACAAACATAAAAGAAACCAAAAGGATAAGGTTTTATGTCTGATCTGATCGGTCAATCCCTTGGACGTTATCACATTCTCGAACAGCTCGGCGAGGGTGGGATGGCGATTGTCTACAAAGCCTACGATACCCGCCTTGAGACCGATGTAGCCGTTAAGGTTATTCGCACAGAAAATATTCTTCCCAGCGTGTTAGAACGTGCCCTTAAACGTTTCGAGCGTGAAGCCAAGGCGTTGGCAAAACTGACCCACCCGAATATAGTCAAAGTGATGGATTATGGTGACCATGAAGGCAAACCCTATTTGGTTCTACCATATTTGCCCGGCGGGACGCTCAAAGAAAAACTGGGCAAGCCCATCCCCTGGCAGGAAGCGATACAGATTTTGCTCCCAATCGCCGAAGCCCTAGACTATGCCCACAGCCAGAATATGGTCCATCGGGATGTTAAACCCGCCAATATCCTGCTCACGGAACGCGGACAGCCAATGCTGACAGATTTTGGCATAGCCAAAGTTTTGGATGTCGAAGAAACCATGGACTTGACTGGCACCAGCGCGGCGGTAGGGACCCCCGAATACATGGCGCCGGAACAGGCCACAGCCAAGACCGCGGATCACCGCGCAGATATTTATGCTCTGGGTATCGTTCTTTACGAGATGATCACGGGGAGAAAACCATACTCTGCAGATACTCCCATGGCGGTCTTGATTATGCACGCTCGTGACCCCTTGCCGCGCCCAAGCAAATTTGTTTCAGGAATACCAGTTGCTGTTGAAAAGGTGCTAATTAAAGCCCTGGCTAAATCACCTGATGATCGCTACCAGAGCATGGTAGAGATGGTTACAGCATTGGAAAGATTATTCGGCGGAAAGAGAAGTGAATCATCAAAGGTAAATAGGCCACAAAAGAAAGAGAAGAAACCCAAACCAGAAAAAATATCTTCGCAGCGAAATTGGGATTATAAAAGAGTAGCACCATTTGTTATTTTCACAGGATTAGCTCTTGCAGCAGTAATTGGTTTTCCTAAGCTGATCTCTCAACCAGAAAACACACCTAAACCAATTTTGACACAAACAAAAGAAATTATCCCTGAGCCAAGCATAACAACAACTGTTACGGCAAAACCAAGCGCAACGGCTACAAAAAACATTACGCCCACCGCCACACCACTGCCCGAAGAAATCTCAGATATTGACCTCGTAGGTAATGCTATCCCCATGCGCTTTGTGCCAGCCGGAGATTTTATAATGGGAAGTGATGATTGGTATGATGATGAGAAACCTGCTCATCAAGTTTATGTTGACGATTATTATATTGACCAATATGAAGTTACTAATGCCCTATTTGCGGCTTGTGCGGAATCAGGAACGTGTCAAAGTCCACATTATCCAAATGGCTTTGACATTTCAGAATATGCAAACCACCCAGTTAACTATATCACTTGGGGGCAAGCTAAAATATATTGTGAGTGGCGTGGGGCAGACCTACCAACCGAAGCTCAATGGGAAAAAGCGGCTCGCGGAACAGATGGACGCACTTATCCTTGGGGGGAAGGACTTGATTGTAGCAAGGCAAATTACACTCCTGAAAACCTTATACCCTGTGTTGGAGAAACGCGAGAAGTTGGTGTTTATGATGGTGGAAAAAGCCCTTATGGCGTTTATGATCTAGCTGGCAACGTTTGGGAGTATGTAAATGGTTGGTATGATGCTTATCCTGGGAATACAGATATTAAATACAATTATGGTGAAATGAATAGGGTGATACGTGGAGGGGCGTACACGCATCATTCAAATGGACCTCGTTCCTCCTTGCGGGGGTATGTCGGCGGACAGGTTGTTTATGTTGGCTTTCGCTGCGCCAAAGACGCCCCCTAAACTCCGAAGTTTTTCTTCGGAGTTTTTTCATCTACGGTATAATCCCCCCGACAAAAAACTTCGTGAATCTTCGTGTCCCTTCGTGGATTCCCCCAATTCCAAATTACCCACTCCCTAACCCTATGACTAAAAAATCCCTCCAAACAATCATCCTCCAACTCCAGCAATTCTGGGCATCCCACGGATGCCTCATCGCCCAGCCTTACTATACCCAAGTCGGCGCGGGGACAATGAACCCCGCCACCTTCCTGCGCGTCCTCGGTCCAGAGCCGTGGAGCGTGGCTTACGTCGAACCCTCCATTCGTCCCGATGACGGGCGTTACGGCGAGAATCCGAATCGCTTCCAGCAGCACACTCAATTTCAGGTCATCCTGAAACCCGATCCCGGCGACCCGCAGCAGCTCTATCTCGATTCGCTCAAAGCCATCGGCATTGACCCGCGCCAGCACGACATCCGTTTTGTCGAAGATAACTGGGCGCAGCCTGCCATCTCCGCTTGGGGGTTGGGCTGGGAAGTCTGGATGGACGGGCAGGAAATCACCCAATTTACTTATTTTCAGCAGGTCGGCGGCGTGGCGCTCGATCCCGTTTCCGTCGAAATCACTTATGGTTTAGAGAGAATCTTAATTGCGCTAAATAACGCCGGAGCTATCTGGGATGAACCCTGGAGCGAAGCCGTTAATTATGGCGAAATCCGTCATCAGGAAGAGTACGAACACAGCAAATATTATTTCGAGATTGCCGATGTAGACCGCCTCCGTCAGATGTACGAGAATTTCGACGCCGAAGCCAACGCCTGCCTCGATGCCGGTCTCGTCCTCCCCGCCCACGATTACGTCCTGAAATGCTCGCACACCTTTAACATCCTCGATACGCGCGGCGCGGTCGGCGTGACCGAACGCCAAGCCTTTTTCCGCAAGATGCGTGGCTTGGCGCGGCGTGTAGCAGAGACTTATTTAGAGCAACGCGAGAAACTAGAATATCCCCTCCTGAATGATGAAGTCAAAATGCAGAATACAGATAAGCCCGCTTTTGATTCATCACTCATCACGCATCACTCATCATTCCTTCTCGAAATCGGCGTTGAAGAAATGCCCCATTCAGATGTGGAATCCATACTTGCTCAGCTCCGTGAGCGGATTCCGCTATGGCTACAGGAGTTGCGTCTCAAACACGGTACGGTACGGATTCACGCCACACCTCGACGTGCTACCGTTCATATACAGAATCTCGATCCCAAACAACCCGACCTCGAAGAACTTGTCAAGGGACCACCTGCCTCCCGCGCATTCGATGCGGATGGCAACCCCACCAAAGCTGCAATGGGATTCGCCCGCGGCAAAGGCGTGGACGTAGCCTCCCTCGAAAAACGAGAAATAGATGGCGGCGAATACGTTGTCGCGGTCGTCAAAGAAGATGGCAAAGCCGCAGGCGATGTCCTCCTCGAAGCCTTGCCCAAACTAATGAAGGAAATCCACTTTGTAAAATCCATGAAGTGGAACGACTCTGGTGTTGCATTCTCGCGTCCCATCCGCTGGTTTGTCGCCATGCTCGGCGAAACCGTCATCCCCTTTGAAACCGCAGGAGTGACTGCCAGTAACACCACCCGCGGTTTACGCCCCTACAGCTCCCCAGAAATCGAAATTTCTTCCGCTGATGCCTATTTTGCGACCATCGAAGAAGCAGGCATTGTGCTCGACGAAGCAAAGCGCAAAGAAATGGTCTTGGCGCAGATCAAAGCTGTCGCAGAATCAGCAGGCGGCGAAGTGCTGCTCAACGAAGACTTACTCCTTGAAGTAACTCACCTCGTCGAAATGCCAACCGCCTTCCTCGGAAAATTCCCCGCTGAATATCTTGAATTACCGCGTGATGTCCTCATCAAAACGATGCAAAAACATCAACGCTACTTCGCAGTCGAGTCCCCCTCTCCCTCAGGGAGAGGGGTTAGGGGTGAGGGCAGTGGCGAACTGTTGCCATATTTTGTGGGCGTCCGCAACGGCGACGCTGAACATCTCGACATGGTCACCGAAGGCAACGAACACGTCATCAACGCCCGTTTTGCGGATGCGAATTTCTTCGTCCGTGAAGATGTCAAGAAAAAACTCGAAGATTTCCGCCCTGAATTGAGCGGGCTGACCTTCCAGACCAAACTCGGCTCCATGCTCGATAAATCTGATCGAATGCTCAAATTTGGTGCCGAACTTGGCGCAATGCTCCAATATGCCGATGTAGACCAAATCAAAGCACTCGGTCGCGCAGTCTATCTCTCCAAAGCCGACTTGGTCACGCAAATGGTCACCGAAATGACTTCCCTGCAAGGCATCATCGGGCGTGAATATGCGCTCCGCTCTGGCGAAGATGCCGAAGTTGCCACCGCAATTGGTGAGCAATACCAGACCGTCCCACAAAGTGAAATTGGCGTGGGCTTGGCTCTCACAGATCGAATCGATTCGCTCGTTGGACTCTTTGCGGCAGGATTAGCCCCGACTGGCACCAAAGATCCCTTCGCTCTGCGCCGCGCTGCGATTGGTGTTGTGCAACCGCTACTTGAGCATAATCTTGACCTCGACTTAGTGGACGCAGTAAATGTATCTGCTTCGATGCAACCCATCGAAGTTGACGCTGAAACCAAAGCCAAAATTCTTGAATTTATCGAGGGTAGATTACGCGTCGTTTTGCGGGAAAAGGGATATGCTCACGATACAGTAGATGCTATTTTGGCGGAGCAAGCCCAAAATCCGACTCGTGCCGCCAAAGCTGTTGAGCAGTTATCCGCTTGGGTTGCGCGAGATGATTGGGAGACCATCCTTCCGGCATACTCACGCTGTGTCCGCATTATGCGCTCGGCTAAAGTGTCCGGTGAACAGTTATCAGTTAACAGTGAGCAGTTTGTCGAAAATGCCGAAAAGGAACTCTACGAAGCACTACTGAACACTGAAGACCGAAAAGTGAATACTGTAGAGGAAGCTCTTAGCGTGGTCGAAACACTTATCCCTGCTATCAATAATTTCTTCGACAATGTGCTCGTCATCGCAGAGGATGATGCCGTGAAGCAAAACAGACTCGCGTTGGTTGGCAAAGTAGCCAGCCTGACAGATGGTTTGGTAGATATGAGCCACCTTGAAGGGTTTTAGACATTGATCGAAATCGAAGTTAAAAAATTATCAGTAGATTTTGAAAAACGACGTGATGGCGATAAGCTCAATGCTGTAAAAAACCTAAGCTTTTCTGTTTCGCCTGGTCGATTTCTCTGTGTGATCGGCCCCAGTGGTTGTGGTAAAACAACCCTTTTGAACGTGCTTGCAGGGCTATTAGAGCCAAGTGCAGGCACGGTTCTCTTTAACGGTAAGCAGGATAAAGGTCCAGGGAAGGACCGCGCAATGGTCTTTCAATCCGGAGCTTTGCTGCCATGGCGGACAGTGCTTGGAAATATCCGCTATGGGATGGAAATCCAAAAGGTACCGAAAGGTGAAGCATTGCCCCGCTCTCAAGAGCTGTGTACTATGGTTGGGTTGGGGGAGTTTGAGAACAGCTATCCACGCGAACTTTCAGGCGGGATGCAGCAACGTGTTAATTTAGCACGAGCGCTGGCGACCAATCCTAAACTGTTATTGATGGATGAGCCTTTTGCCAGTCTGGATGCACAGACGCGCGAGCAAATGCAACTTGAAGTGCTAAAAATTTGGCAACAGACCAAGCAAACGGTCGTCTTTATTACGCATCAGATCGAAGAGGCCGTCTTTCTGGCAGACGAAGTTGTTGTCATGACCGCGCGGCCAGGGCAGGTCAAAACAGTTATTCCGATCGAAATCTCTCGTCCCCGGACCTACGAGATCAAAAAAAGCGCGCTTTTTCATCAATATGTAGATCAATTGCGTGATCTGGTGCAGCAAGAGTTCCTGCTTCAAAAGGGGATGGGTAAACAGTGAAAAGGGTTTTTCGGTTTTTCGAGCAAAATCAGAATTTTCTAATTGGCTTCATTAGCGTTAGCATCGCGCTCTTTATTTGGGAGTTATTGCCTTCGAAGGGAATTATTGATCCATTCTTTTCAAGCTCTCCTTCTCGGATTCTATCGACCGGTTTGGAGATGTTCGCAAACGGTTTCTGGCATGATATTCAGGTTAGCTTTCTCGAGTTTTTCTGGGGGATGTTGATCGCTGCTTTCGTTGGTATCGGGGTAGGCTTATTGATCGGCTGGTACAAAACCCTGCACGCTATCATAGAACCCTTTCTTACAATGCTGAATGCTGCGCCGCGTGTGGCGCTGATTCCACTTCTGATCCTTTGGCTGGGCATCGGTTTGCAATCGAAAATAGCGGCTGTGGTTCTCGGGGCTTTTTTCCCTTTGGCGATTTCTGTCATGAAGAGTGTCAGAACACTCGATGATACGCTGTTACAATGCGCAAGATCTTTTGGCGCAAATGATGCTCAGGTATTTCGCACCTTGATCTTGCCGAATTCAGTTCCATTTATTATGGCTGGCCTACACATCGCGATCGGTCGCGGTTTGGTTGGTGTGGTGATCGGCGAACTCCTTGCTTCTCGAGCTGGTGTTGGGCATGTCATGGCGATCGCCAGTTCGACATTTCAAACAGACAAACTCTATGTGGCTCTTATCGTACTGACTAGTTTTGGCTATGGCCTAACAAAATTGGTCGAGGTTATCGAAAGTCACTTCAACTCTTGGAGATCCCAATGAAATGTTTTATCTTCTTCAGAAGAAGTGATTTAGGTAGTTATCGTTTCGTTGATTCCTAAAACCCTGATGTCGCTGATCTAACCCCATATCAAGTTATCGATATAATAATTCTGGATAAACTTGAGACGGATAGCTTTTTGAATTCTTTCCAATAAGTCGTAAAAAATATATATAGAGGTAATCATGCATAAAAAAATCTTGTTATTCGCACTTGTTCTGGTCTTGGCTATATCGGCCTGTACGCCATCGGCGCCTGCTCCCACAGAGCTAACTACAGTGGATGTTTGCTATAGTGCAAAATCCGCATCGACTGTAGTGTTATGGTACGCGCAAGAAAAGGATATTTTTGCAAAATATGGGCTGAAAATTAATCTGGAATATATTCCTAGTGGCTCCAGTGCCGTCGCTGCTTTGATCGCTGGGGATGTAGATATCTGTATGGTCGCTGGTGCGGGGGTGGTCAATGCCGTCGCTGCAGATCAGGATGCAGTAATGATCGCCGGTCTTTTCAACAAATTTATTGCCGGCTTTTTTACTACGCCTGATATTCAAACGCCCGAAGATTTAATTGGAAAAACGCTGGCTATTTCTCGCCCGGGTTCATCTTCAACGGTTGGGACACTACTGACCTTGGATGAATTTGGATTGACCGTTGATGAAGACGTCACCTTGGTGAGCGTTGGTAACGATCCTGAACGCTTTACTGCGATCAAAGCCGGTCAAGTTAGCGGCGCTGTGCTCAGCCCTCCATCGTCCATATATGCCGAACAAGAGGGTTATACTCTGCTCTTTGATCTGGCAGCCTCGGATATTGACTATCAATTTTCAGGCTTAGCTACACGTCGTGCTTTTATAGAATCAGATCGTGATATTGTGGTTGATTTCATGAAGGCAATTATCGAGGCATCCGCTTATTTAAAAGCTGACCCTGATGACACAAAGGCTCTTCTTGCAAAACATTTAGAATTAGATCCCGTAGCTGATCAATATATTATTGATGGCTCTTATGACCTTTTCATAGCAGCTGGCTTGGAAAGCACCCCGTATCCCACCCTTACAGGTTTACAAACCATTATTGATGCATCGATCGAGACGAATCCGGATGTGGCCAATATAACCCCGGAAGACACGGTAGACCTCAGCATTGTTGCTGAGTTGGAAGAAAGCGGCTTTATCTCGGATATACAAACCAAATAAGAGAACGAATGTCAGACTCCTTTGATTTCAATGCTTGGGATCACCTGGATATATCAGAACGTCTCAACCGTATCGCCTCTATCGCAGGCGATACGGTTGCCGTTTGGTCGAAAGGTGATGCGCTAAGATTTCATCAGTTAGATGAAAATGCTAGTCTGGTAGCAGGTTCACTACAAGAGTGCTTACCGGTTGATTCACAATATCCTGTAGCGATATTATTGCATCAAAGTACATCCATAATTTCCACGATTTACGGTGTCTTGCGCGCAGGTCATTTTTATTGCGCAATTTCCGCTGCTGAGCGACAGGAGAATATTGCTCGAATTCTTAATGATCTTGGTAGGGCGGCTATAATTACTGAAGAAGCTATCCTGGATGGGGTAAAAGAGATCATTCCTGAAGAATGTCAGGTATTGATCTATTCTGAGTTGCTGGCCAATAATCTGAGCGGAACTTTGCAGCCTAAAAACACTGATGGTCTTGCGGGAATGTTTTTCACATCAGGTTCGACTGGTGTGCCCAAGGGAGTTTTACGCTCCCATAAAGATGTTAAGTACCTGATTCGTGTTTTTCACGATCATCTAGGTTTTAAGCCTGATGACCGTATCCTTGCCATGCGTCCCTTTAGCACATCTGCGTCCATGGTGGATATTTTTGGTGGATTGATGAATGGGGCTTCTCTGGTGATGTACGATGTCCGTCAGGGAGGTGCGAGCGAGCTAGCTTCAACAATAAAGTCGAAAAAGGTCACTATTTTCCGTCCTCCCGTACAGGTGATGCGCTCTTTTATTGATACGTTGGATAAAGGTGAATTCTTCCCTGATCTTCGGCTTTTTTTCGGTACAGGCGATGTTTTATACAAAAAAGATGTTGACAGGATTCGGAAGCTTATCTCAACCGATGCTTTCGTGATCCATCAGCTTGCTTCAAGCGAAGCTGGCATGTTAGCCATTAACAAAATAGCCTTTGATACTCCCTTGAGTGATGAAATCATTCCTGCTGGTAACCCCTTAGCAGAACAGGAAATCCTGATCCTTGACGGAGAAGGGCAAGTCATAGAAGATAACCAATTTGGGGAAGTTGCTGTGCTAGGGGAGTATCTGTTTTTAGGATATTGGAAGCATCCTGAGTGGACAGACGAAAGATTTATTCCTGACCCAAGAAACCCGGAAGATAACGTTTTTCTAACAGGTGATATCGGACGCATACGGACTGATGGGCAACTTGAATTACGGGGAAGAAAAGATCATCGCGTTAAAGTGCGTGGATATAACGTAAATCTTGCAGCGATTGAAACCGTGCTAACGAAGAGCCCAAAAGTTCAGCGAGCCGTTGTGGTCGTTTCAACAGGTGTAGAAAAATATAAACGTTTGGTTGCGTATGTTCAACCTGCGCCTGGCAATTCACCAACAACAACTGAGCTTTTGGGTTTAGTTTCGTCAAATTTACCCAACTACATGGTGCCTGCAAGTGTGATGACCCTTGCTGATTTGCCTGTTGGCGTAACTGGCAAGATCGATCGAAAAGCTCTGCCTCCACCACGCTGGGATCGACCTGCACTATCCGTTCCTTATGTGGCTCCTGATGATGCGATTGAGAAAAAACTTGCTTTGATATGGGAAAAGACGCTTCGCGTTGAGCGGATCGGTGTATATGACAGTTTTTTCGACCTAGGCGGCGATTCGCTCTTGGCAATGCATTTGCTACTGACCATTGAACAGCAGTTTGGTAAAAAAGTTCCTTTTGCTATTATCGCAAAAGTTTCGAATATTAAGCAGCAGGCCGAAGTTTTGCGCGCAGATAGTTTAGGCGAATACGCTTCCTTACTTGTGCCTGTGCAGCCGAATGGAAGCAGGAAACCTTTGTATTGCATTGGTGGCAGAGGTGGATTACCACTTAGATTCCATAACATCGCCCCATACTTAAGTGAAGATCAACCCATTTACTTTTTCCGTTCTCACGGCTTTTGGCCGGGAGAAAAGCCTAAAGAATCCAAAGAAGAAGCAGCTGCAGATTATATTCGAGAGATCAAGGAGATTCAGCCAGAAGGGCCGTATCATTTTATGGGTGAATCCGGTGGAGGCTTGATCGCATATGAGATGGCTTTGCAGTTAATTGCAAAGGGGGCTGAAGTTGGCTTTCTTGGATTGCTTGATACTAAAGTTTCAATGAAAACCCGTGCGAAAAACCATCAACCAAATCCAATAGGGATAATCAGGAAACATATTCAAACAGTGACAGGCGGTGGAGTACGTGGTATCAGAATCTATTTGAACTACTATACTGAGTTATTGCGATTTCAGCTTTTCCACTTTCGGGTCTGGATGAAGGAGAAACAAAGTCATTTGCGATATGGTGGTTTGCCGGGGGTATTTGACCGTGTAAGTAAAGCGAATGCGACAGCAAGCAGAAACTACAAAATAAAGCCATATCCGGGAACTGTATTTTTATTTCATGCGTCACGCCAGTCACGATTTGATAGGCATGGTCCGGATAATGGCTGGAAAGATGTTGAGCTGGGTAGACTGGTTATCCATTCACTGGACTGTTATCATGCAAATATCTTGTTTGAACCATTTGTTCAGCAGGTGGCAGAAAAATTCAATGAATACTTGGATGGCATGTCCGAGACACTCCCCTAATGTTTAGATTATTATTTTTATGAAATCCCAACCTGTTCATATTGAGCCTTCATCAGTATCTATCTCAAATCGTTGGAAGAGTGTATTTAAACTTGGCTTAGGATTGATCCTAGTAGGCGTTGTTTTTTCAAAAACCAGTCTGAGCCAGATTGTTTCCCTAATGCAGGATATATCACTGTCCTGGCTGATCGTTGTATCTATATTGTTTTATATACAGACAGCATTAAAGGCTTTGCAGTATTGGGTGTTATTTGGAAAAGACGCAGATTATTTGCAGGTATTAAAGATAATTTTTTTTCAAAATGCGATGGCTAATTTGGTGTCCAACGCAGCAGGGTTCGCATCTTACCTGGCGATGTTTCGTGTTGAGCAAAACGTAGATGTGAAGCGGTCCGGGACGATATTCTTTATTATAAAAATCGGCGATTTATTCGGTATGGGGTTGTTCACATTCTTATCGGCGTACTTAATATGGGATCGGATTGAAACATTACAAGGCTTGGTGATACTCCTGTTGACAGGTGTTTTTGTGAGTTTGATTTTTTTTTGGTCGGTGGTTGTATTTAGAGAGCATTTTATTTTGCAAATAAAACGATTTGCTCAGTTTTTACGTTTGGATCAGTTTTTAGTTATTGAGAACGCATTGAATCATCTTCAATCTCTAGCTGAACAAGATCAAAAAAAAATACTGAGAATATTGCTTCTGGCAATGTTGCTATCTGTGGCCTATTTAACTATTGGTATGCTGCACTCTTATAGTCGAGTGCAAATCTTTCATATCCCTATAGATTTTTGGCCCATTGTTTTTATGGTTTCGATAAGCCAGTTTATCTCTTTGATCCCGATTCAAATTCTTGGGGGGCTTGGCACTCGCGAGATCACTTCTTTATATTTATATGGACTTTTTAACATCGTAGGCTTTGACATTCCTGCTGCCTTAATAGGACTGCGAATAATGTCTTATATCTTCCACTTGATCTCCCTAGGCTTTCTGTCTATTACCCCATTGTTGAAACGAAATAAACTGAGAAAAAACAGGGAGTGAAAAAATGCTGTCATTATGAGCTTTTGCCTGTCTTAGTTTTGCGATTTATTATTTTAGGCATAATTATTATCTCCTGATGTTGGTGGCATAGCGGTTTCCAGCGCAATTGGCGAGCAATATCAGACTGTTCCCGCAAAGTGAAATTGGTGAGAGATTGGCAGGCTTGAGTCATCTCGAAGGGTTCTAGAGATAACCCGGAGTTTTAGATTTTTAGAAAGCCGTTGATCTTTTTTGATTACGGCTTTTTTTGTTGAATTACCAACGAGCTAGCGCACTAAAACTCAAAAGCGTCTATAATTCAACTTATCGCTTTCAACCTGAAACCTCTAACCTAAACTCATGTCCAACATTGACGAAATTAAAGCCCGAATCGACATTATCGACCTCGTTTCCGAGAGTGGTGTGCAACTGCGTCGGTCGGGCCGCAACCACACCGGTTTTTGCCCCTTTCACAGCAATACTAAAACGCCTGCTTTCGTCGTTTGGCAGGAGACGGGTACATGGAAATGTTTTGGCGAATGCAACGAGGGCGGCGATATTTTCAAGTTCATTATGAAAAAGGAAGGCTGGGATTTTAAAGAATCCTTGCGCCATCTCGCAGAACGTGCGGGTGTTGAATTAAAACAATACACCCCTCAGCAAAAAGAAGAAGTCGAAGCCAGCGAGCATCTGCGTACCTTGCTCGAAGAAATCGCTCTTTTCTACCATCAACAACTCAAAACCGACGCGGGCAAAAAAACTCTTGATTACCTGCGCGAAAAACGCGGCCTTAGCGACGAAACCCTCGAAACCTTCATGCTCGGTTATTCCCCCAAAGGCTGGGATAATGTTCTCAAGCATTTCACTGAGCGTGGCTACAGCGAAAAAGATTTGATGGATTCAGGAATGCTCTCCGAAAACGATCAGGGGCGACGTTACGACAGATTCCGCGATCGGCTGATGATCCCTATCCGCGACGCACGGGGACGAATGGCTGGCTTCGGTGCAAGAACAATGGACCCAGACGGAATCCCCAAATACCTAAACTCGCCCCAAACAGTACTCTTCGACAAAGGTCGTCTGCTCTATGGGCTGGATCGCGCCAAAAAAGCCGTCCGCACATTAGATCAAGCTGTCATTGTTGAAGGCTATATGGACGTGATCGCGCCGCATCAGGCAGGCTTTGAGAATGTCATCTCGCCGATGGGCACCGCTCTTACCGAAGATCAGTTGCGCCTTATCAAGCGTTATACGCCTGGCAATCATATTGTTCTTGCGCTCGATCCTGATGCTGCCGGACAAAAAGCCATTCTGCGCGGGCTGGATGCAGCGCGCAAATCCCTCGACCGCGAAGGGGAGTTGGCTTTTGATGCGCGTGGCTATTTACGCCACGAGGCACGTCTGCAAGCCGATTTACGCGTTGCCAACCTGCCCGACGAGTTAGACCCCGACGAAATTGTGCTGCGCAACCCTGATGAATGGAAAGAGATCATTGCTGGGGCAAAGCCTATCGTGACGCATGTGATGGAAGCCCTCGCCGCAGGGCGCGATCTCGACGACGCGAAAGTGAAGACCGACATTGCTGCGCAAATTTTGCCGCTCATCGCCGATCTGCCGAATTCGATTGAGCGCGAGACATTCCGCCAGCAGTTGGCGCGGATGTTGAAGGTAGATGAACGTGCGTTAATTGGCGGGCAAGTCCAACGTGGGGGCAGGAAAGGGCGACCAAGCTCTCGCCGAAAAGATGCTCAGAAAACGCTACCCCAGCCTCCGGTCGCGGGTGTTGCGGCTATTAATCCCGCTAAAAAGCTCGAAGAGTATTGTCTCGGAATCCTGATCCGCAAGCCGGATTTGCTCTATCGCCTTGATCGTGCTTTGCAGGAAATGGGTTTGCAAGCCCTTGTGGCGGATGATTTCGGGTATACTGAAAATCAGTCGCTTTATAAAGCGATTACTGCCTCGCTGGAGCAGGATGCGTTGGACGCGCATGATTATATTCTTGCTAATCGTGCTGATGCGTTGCGTGATCTCTTGGAAAAATTAATGGCAGCAACCGAAGAACTTAGCCCGGTGCTCGAGCGTTTGCTCGAAGAAATGTTGCGGGGTATTATCAAGATGCGGCGTTTGGGGTTGAATGATAGTTTGAACCAACTCAGGTTTTTCCAGGAAGATGCGCAGCAGCGCGGCGAGACAGTAGGAAGTGAATATCAGGAATTAGTGATGCAACACGCACTTATGTTGCGTGCTCTGGATGAAGCACAACGTCGTTTAAGCCTTCGCCGATTGGAATGATGATGGAAACTTTACCGAAAAAAGACGCAGAAGCAAATTCAGAATCTCCCGAAGAACTTTCTCCTATTGAGAAAAAATTGATCAACCGTTTGCGCGGCAGCACGCTGGAGATGGAAGAGCCTGATGAGAGAAGTCTGGCTGAACTCGAGAAAGAGGAAAAGAACGCTGAGGAAAAAGCCCGCCTCGTTGGTGATGTTTCAGATGATCCTGTGCGTCTTTATTTGCGTGAGATCGGGCGTGTGGAGCTGCTGGATGTAAATAGCGAATTCCGCTTGGCGACAATGATCGAAGGGCAGCGTTTTGTCTCTTCGTCGCGTTGTTCAATTGTGCGCGGAAATATGTCGTTGGAGACGAATACCTACCGTATGATCGTGGGGGATCTGCTGGATTATTGGAACGCTCTGGGAGCAGCTGCGAAGGAAATTAAAGTAGAAATGCCCGATCTTGGCTTGATGTTGGCAGAAACCCAGTCGTTACAGCGTGGTTGGGAAACGGATGTTCCCTCTTATACTCGTGCTTACCTGAATAATGGTTCTTGGGGAAAAGATGCCGAGTGGAACAATCTTGCACATCAGGTTTTTCAAATTTATCTGTGCTTTTATCTTTTGCCCTTTTCTTATGCCGAATGGCTTTTGGCTTATATAGACAAGAATCAAAAAATACCAACACGCCCCACTCTCTATCGGAATTTGCCTGATGATACAAGTTTGCGTCTGGAATTGGACCAGGTTGCCTTCCGGTATGAGCTTGGCAGCCAGGCGCTTGCCCGCTCAAATTTGCGGCTTGTGGTAAGCGTGGCGAAACGCTATATGGGACGCGGGGTCTCGTTTTTGGACTTGATCCAGGAAGGGAATTTAGGTCTGCTACGTGCGATCAATAAGTTTGATCCGCGCCGAGGATTCAAGTTCAGCACCTATGCCACCTGGTGGATCCGTCAGTCGATCAATCGTTCGATCGCTGAGCAGGCGCGCACAATTCGCATTCCGGTACATCTCTTTGAAGCGATCAGTCGCATTTTTCGTATTCAGCGCAAGCTCATGCAAGATTTGGGGCGTACGCCTACCTCTGCTGAATTAGCTCTACATTCTGAATATGTCGAAGATAAAGTACGCGATGCGATCCTTAATGCCATGAAGCGAGATGCAGAAATCCCTGAAGAATTGCAAATACCTTGGGATGCCGCTGCAAAAAAGATCGACGATATTCTAAAGGTAGCAGAGGAACCAATTTCGCTAGAAGTTTCGGTTGGCGGCGATAATACCAGCCAGCTTGGCGACTTCATCGAAGATGTGGATGCGATTGCCCCCGTCGACGCAGCTGCGCGTGAGATGCTGCGCGAGCAAGTTCAAAATGCGCTTACTGCGCTTTCGGAACGCGAACGCCAGGTTTTGGAATTTCGTTTTGGCTTGAATGATGGCAAAGAGCACACTCTGGAAGAGGTTAGTCGCTTCTTCAATGTGACCCGTGAACGCATTCGCCAGATCGAAGCGAAAGCCTTACGAAAACTGCGCCACCCAACGCGCAGCAGGGAACTAAGGGATTATTTATACTGAAATAAAAAAACTCTCCGCCCAATTTTGGGCG
>JABGQU010000028.1:0-9600 GCA_018648605.1 Anaerolineae bacterium
TGGGCGCAGGGCGTGACCTTGCCGGGGTACGGAAAGTTGTTCTCGATGCCGTGCATCAAGCCCAAGGCAAAGGGTGTGCTCCCGGCGTACTCGGTGTCGCCATCGGCGGGGATCGGGGCGGATCCTATTTGGCATCCAAAGAAACTTTACTCGGCAAAATCGGCGAGGAAAACCCCAATCCTGAACTAAATGCAATGGAAGATCAGATCACCGAAGAAGCCAATCAGATGGGCATCGGCCCGATGGGCTTTGGCGGCAAAACCACCGTGCTCGATACGAAAATCAGAGGGCTGCATCGTTTGCCCGCCAGCTATTTTGTGTCGGTTTCGTATATGTGCTGGGCATACCGCCGCCGCAAAATGACGGTGATTGGCGCAGAAATTAGCTACGAATAATTATTCACCACAACGAGATAATGACTCTGCGAGGAAGGCGATAGCCTAACGAAGCAGTCTCTTGTTGTAAAAGACAAGATTGCTTCGCTCCGCTCGCAAAATCACTCATAAATATCTTTGTGGTGCAATCGGAGAATATGATGAAAAAATTGACCCTCCCTATCAGTGATGAAGCCATCCGTGATCTGAAAGTTGGCGAAACAGTCCTGCTCTCAGGTGTGATGATGACCGGGCGCGATGCCGTTCACAAATGGATGAATGATGCTTTTATTGCCAAGAAAGTTCAGCCCACCGAAGATGATCTAGCCGTTTACGAGGCGATCAAACCCATTCTTGATGGCGGGATCATTTACCACTGCGGTCCCGTGGTTTCCGGCGTGAAAACTGGCGATTATAAGTTTTTGGCGGCAGGACCAACCACATCCATTCGTGAAGAACCTTATCAGGCAGATGTGATGAAGCATTTCAATCTAAAAGGCGTGATCGGCAAGGGCGGCATGGCAGGCAAAACGCTGCAAGGCTGCATGGATACGCCTGCGGTTTACTTCCACGCCATTGGTGGCGCAGCTTCACTAATTGCGCAATCTGTGCAAGAAGTCATGACCGTCCACAAACTCGATTTTGGTGTCCCCGAAGCCATGTGGGTCATCGACGTGAAAGAATTCCCCGTTGTGGTCACGATGGATAGTCATGGTGGAAGCCAGCATGATGTTGTTGAGAATAATTCACAAGGTGTTCTGGACAGATTGCTGGAAAAACCGTAAGGTTCTCCTTTTTCCGTAAATTTGGGCTTCAGAAGTTTAAAAAAATCAAAACCCTTCTTTGATTTGACGCGATGATACTTTAATCAGCCCCCCGCCCCTCGCTACGCTGGGGCGTCTCCCCAATGCTTCGCATTTAGGGGGATAGTCAGCATAAACATTTACCTTTCCTTTCACTCTCCCCTAAATTCCATGCCCTTGGAATTTGGGGGAGATGTCCGCAGGACAGAGGGGGCGAAAACTCCGTCAGAGAAAACTCTTGCTGAGTTTTTTTTCGTTAATGTGGGTATAATCAAACTATCCAATAGAAATCATTTAAGGAGAGCAATTATGAAAAGAGCAGTGAGCGTGAGCATTGGCTCATCCAAGCGAAATAAAGCCGTAACTGTCAAACTGAATGGCGAAGAGATCAGCATTGAGCGCATCGGCACAGATGGTGATCTAAAGAAAGCCGCCCAGCTTTTCACTGAAATGGACGGGACTGTCGATGCCTTCGGTATGGGCGGCGGCGACTTTGGCACAGAATTTGCCGGAAAATTTTTCCGCTATCATAACGTTGCCTGGATCGCAGACGGCGCAGTCAAAACGCCCGTTGTCGATGGCTCTGGTTTACGCAATACATTGGAATATCGCCTTGCTGCCTTCATCGAAAAAGAGATCGGCGACTATATCAACCCCAAGCGTGTTTTGCTCACAGCTGCTTCTGACCGCTGGGGCATGACCAAAGGTTTCATGGATGCAGACTACGAATGTATCTTTGGAGAATTGATGTTCGGCATTGGAATTCCCATTCCTTTGCGTAAAGTCAGCCAACTCAAATTGCTCGCCTCGGCACTCTATCCCATCGTAATGCGCCTGCCCTTCTCATGGATCTATCCCACCGGCGATAAGCAAACCGTGCGAGAGCCTAAATTTGAGAAATACTATCAATGGGCAAGCGTCATCGGCGGCGACAATAACTATATTGTCCGCCACATGCCTGATAAACTCGAAGGCAAAGTCATCGTCACCAATACCACTACTCCGACAGATATGGAACTCTTCAAAAGTGCCGGGGTCAAATATGTGGTCACGGGAACGCCTGCAATTGACGGGCGCTCCTTCGGCACCAATATGATGGAAGCTGCCTTCATTGCCGCTTCGGGCAAAAATCGTAAACTCACAAACGATGAACTGAACGAAATGCTCGATACACTTGATTTCAAGCCCCAGATCAGAGAACTGAATTAACACTATAAATACCTGTCATTGCGAGCGTCTTTTGCGAAGCAATCTCCCTCACGGTCTTGGGGATTGCTTCGGCGATAAAACTGCCTCGCAATGACATGGAGGACATTATGGACGCAATCGTCATCGCAGGGGGGATTCCCCAGCCAGAAGAACCGCTATACGAATATACACAGGGCATTCCGAAAGCCATGCTCGATATTGCTGGAAAACCGATGGTGCAATGGGTATTAGATGCGCTTGGCAGCGCAAAAAAGGTAGAAAACGTCATCATCATTGGGTTGGACGATGCCGGTAGCGTCACCTGCGCCAAACCCACGTATCACATCCCCAACCAGGGGCGGATGCTCTCTAATATCCAGGCGGGCATCGATAAAATGCGCGAGATCAATCCCAAATCCGAGTATGTTCTCTCGGCTTCAGCCGACATCCCCGCCATCACTGGAGAGATGATCGATTGGCTCGTCGACACGGCGCTGGAAACCCGTCATGATATTTATTATGGTGTTGTCAAAAAAGAGACAATGGAAGCGCGTTACCCTGGCTCCAACCGCACCTTTACTAAACTTGCGGATATGGAACTTTGTGGCGCAGATATTCACATTGCCCACCATAGTATGACGACGGATCCCGAACATCTTTCGAAATGGGAGGTTTTGATCGGGAAACGAAAAGCGCCCCTTAAACAAGCTGCGACGATCGGTATCTGGACTCTGATCTTGCTACTGCTTGGACGCCTTTCTCTCGCCGACGCGGTGAAGCGTGCTACCAAAAAGCTCAACTTCACGGGGCGTGCCATTATCTTCCCCTATGCCGAAGCCGCGATGGATGTGGACAAATCGCATCAGTATGAAATGCTGCAGGCTGATCTGGAAAAGTAGTTATAGAAACCTGCATTGCACCTTTTCTCCCCTGTGGGGAGATGCCCGAAGGGCAGAGGGGGCGGTGCGTTGCAGGTCTTTTTTAGCCAACCCGATGTGCAATGCACATCTCTCTTTTTGACAAAATTATGAACTTAAAAACCCTTCTCGAACTCGACGCTCAACTCACTAAAAAAATGCGCATCGCCGAAAACCCCGGCCCCTTACGTACCACAGCCGCTTTCTTCGCCCACTCTGGCGATTCATGGTTCTGGGCAGTAGCATTGATTGCGGCTTGGCTGCTTGGTGACGTTTTCTGGAAGCGGTGGGCGGCTATTATGTTGGGGGCACTCATCATTATGGCTGCCATCGTGCTGATACTAAAATTTGCGATCCGACGCAAACGCCCCGAAGGGGAATGGGGCGATATATACCGCAGCACAGATCCGCATTCCTTCCCATCCGGGCACGCAACGCGCGCCTTTTTGCTGGGAACGATGGGGATATTTCTTGGCCCCTTCTGGATGACGATCCTGCTCATTATTCTGGCTCCCCTCGTCGCGCTGGGACGTGTGGCAATGGGCGTGCATTATCTTTCTGATATTGTCGTTGGTGCGCTGCTTGGTATCGTGGGTGGGATTATTGGTTATGCTATTTATCCCGCGATCTATGCGTGGTTTGTGGGCTGGTCGGGTTGGGTGCTTTGGTAACTTAGAAATGCCAGAAAAATTCATCACATATCAAGAATTATGGGGGCGAGATTTACATGATTTTTGTGTTGAATATGAATTTCTTCTAGATGAAAACAACAACAGCATAAAGCAACCTTTTCAAGGTATGCGATCTGATTTCTCATATGAGGGGTATGATAATGAGGAGAATTATTTTTGCATCCATCCAGTGTTCTTAAATAAAGACGGAGAAGTTATCATAGATTTAGATGAAGAAATTTCACTAACGGGGAAGGCACAAATGTGGATTTTAATGCACGAAAGAGTTAATGAAATTCATAAACACAGGGCAAAACCTGGCACTATTTGTTATTTTATGGACGGGCTTAAACGTATTGCTAAAGCGATGATCACAGAAATCAATTGGAAGTAGTCTTTTTATAGTTGTTTAAGGAACACAAATGTCCAACCCAAAAGCTGAGAAAATCCTAACCGATTATCAATTCCACAACCGCATCATGCACTTTTTCATTGACGGCGTCAGCCATGCGGAAAGCGTGCAGCAACTCCCTTTCAAGCATAATTGCATGAACTGGATTCTGGGACATATCGTCACCAATCGCAGCCATGTGCTGGAGGTCGTTGGCGCAAAACATGCGTGGCAAGATGAAGTTCGCGAGTTATATCACCAAGACACACAACCTGTCACGCAAGATACCCCGTCCATTAACTTTGAAAAACTGGTCGCCTATTTGGATGAAAGCGTGACATTATTGGAAGCGGCGCTAAAAGATAAGAGCGATATGTGGCTGGATGAGAATTTCACGAATTATCGCGGCGAAAAGACACGCTACGAGCACGTGATGAGTTTCCACTGGCATGAGAGTTTTCATCTGGGTCAATTGGAGATATTGAAGGCGTTTATCGAGTCGAAGCGCTAAATAGCAGAATAGCCCAAACAAAAACTTCCGAAGTTTTGAAAACTTCGGAAGTTTTTGTTATTCGTACAATTCGTAATTAGCGCCAATCTGTTTCTTGGGTTGGCTTATTATCCAAAATAGCTTCGATGGCTTCCATCACATCGGGGGTGAGGGCATCGACGTAGTCAATCGCTTTCATATTTTCGACGACCTGCTCCACACGGGATGCGCCTGTGATCGTTGTACTAACGTTAGGATTCTTCAACGTCCAGGCAAGGGCGAGTTGCGCCATTGTGCAGCCGAGTTCATCGGCGATATTCATCATCTTGCCAACTTTGGCGATATTTTCAAGCGCGGTTTCATCGGTAAAGCGCGATTTGAGCCACTCGTAGCCTTCGAGGGTGGCGCGTGTTCCAGCGGGCATACCCTGGTTATATTTGCCGGTCAGCAAGCCACTCGCCAAAGGTGACCAAATCGTCGTGCCTAATCCGATCTCCTGATAAAGACGGGCATACTCTGCTTCGAAGCGTTCGCGGTGGAACATGTGGTACTGGGGCTGTTCCATCGTAGGCGGTATCAAGTCCAATTCACGGGCGATGCCGTGCGCTTCCATGATCTGCGTCGCGCTCCATTCACTCGTTCCCCAATAAAAGGCTTTGCCCTGCTCGATGACATGGTTGAAAGCACGCACAGTTTCCTCAACGGGGGTGTGCAAGTCGGGGCGATGCGCGAAGACCAAATCCACATAGTCCATTTGCAGGCGTTCGAGCGCAGCATCGACACCTTCGATAATATGTTTGCGAGAAAGTCCGCTATCATTGGGACCATCGCCGCCCCAGAAAATTTTGGTCGAGAAAACCAGGTCTGAGCGTTTCCAGCCCGCTTTTTTAACGACCTTGCCCATGATGGTTTCTGCCATGCCGCCTGCGTAAACTTCGGCATTATCGAAGAAGTTCACACCCGCGTCGATGGCAGCTTGCATCATCCCTTGCGCTACATCTTCGCCGATTTGCGTGCCAAATGTGACCCATGCGCCAAAAGATAGCGCCGAAACCCTCAACCCCGAAGAACCTAAACGTCTGTATTTCATTTTTTCTCCTTATGAATGCCAGTTTCTGAGCGGAGTGCGTAGCACGTAGTCGACGTGTGCCCTTTAGGGTAAGAGCGGCTCTTGCAAACTCCGTCCTTCGACTGCGCTACGCTCCGCTCAGGAACTGTCACTTAATATTAACAATCTGCCCATTCAAACTGGCCTGTTTTTCATTACATAAATATAAAACAGCTTCATTAAAATCGGAGGGGAAGTCTGTCTCTGCCCGTTGCATCTCGGCGATTCCCGTGCCGACGGCGTGAACCCGAACATGATACTCTTCGAGATCGCTCGCCGCCTGTTGCGTGAATCCAATTAAACCCATCATACTGGAGACATAGGCTGTTCCGCCAACCTTCTCCTCCCGACCAGCTAAGGGGATAAGATTCACGATCACGCCCCCACCATTTTCTTTCATCATCCGCCCAACAGATTGGGTCATCAAAAACGCTGCCGATAAATTGACCATGATAGTCCGTTGCCAATCCCATTCGTCGATATCGAGCACCATTTTCTTCGGCTCCACAGCCGAGTGATTGATGAGAATATCTATTTTCCCAAAATCATCTTCAACGTGCATCACCAATCCCTGCACGGGGACTTTTTTGGCAATATCCTTTACGTAGGCTTTGGCTTCTCCGCCTATCGCTTCGATCTCAGCGACAAGGGTATCAAGATTTATCGGCGAAATATCGTTCAATGCGAGGCGCGCGCCTTGGGCTGCAAAGGCTTTGGCGAGTTCGCGCCCATAGCCACGTCCCGCGCCAGTGATGAGGACTACTTTGTCTTTAAAGTTCATTCTTTTTCCTTGAGTAGGGGCGGGGTGACCCCGCCCTTACTTTTAATTTTCAGGGCAAGTCGGGATGCCAGCCGTGTTCGTCTTGGCGTTCAAATCCATCCCCAAATAAGGTGAGGGGTCGAGGGTGTTTTCTATATCCAATTCGTTGCGGAAGGTTCCGCTGCCATCATCAAGGACAATAGAAAAATGGAGGTGGGTGCCTGTCGGGTTGAAAGGGTCGCCGGAGTAATTGCCCTGATAGCCGAGCAATGTTCCGGCGGGGACAAAGACTTCATCCGTTCCGCGCGGGAATTCATCTACAATATAGTCGTTGCCATCGGCATCTGCCATGTGGGTGTAGTAGAGCCAGATCTGCCGCCCGGGTTGCAGGGGATCGTTGGGAACGCGGACGATAACGGTCGATGTCCAATCGGGCATTCTGCTGAGATAACCATCGTAAGCCGAGATCACGGGCGTTACGCCTAAATCTTCCCCGCCGAAGATGTCTAACCCCTGATGTCGATGCCCGGGGCGGAAGGAGTCATCCCATAAATATCCGATAATACCATTTGTGGGGAGAATAAAAGGAGCATCGCCGCAACGTTCGCCTTGCAAGATGGTCAGCTCAGTAAGAGATTTAGGGTCGCGAAACCACTGTCTCACTTTTATAGAGCGCGCACCTGATGAACGCATATTTTGATAAGTAAGGTAACCACCAACAATGGCGAGAACAAAAAGTGTGGAGAAAATAAATCGTTTTGACATAGATACTGATTATAGGTGAGGTTCTTATAAAAAATCAATCTATCTCTTTCACTTTTCTTATATCTACGATTTAAACTATGCACAGTTCAATACGAAACGCCTATAAACTTTCAATACCTTATTGGTATCAAAAAAAGGAGATCAAAAATGACTTACTATATCCGCCCTTACGCACACCGTCGCAATATGATGCACCGCATGGCTGCTCAGAATAACGCTTTTCTTTTACGCGTTGATGTCCGTGAAGAAGAAGATAGCTATTTGCTCACCACCGCTGTGCCTGGCTTGAGTGCCGATGATCTGAATATTCAGGTACTCGATAATGTTGTCCGCATTGAAGGCGAATATGCCACATCCGATGGCGAACACCTGATGCGCGAACTGCCCGAGGGCAAGTTCCTTCGCACCTTGCGCCTGCCCAACGATGTTGACGCAGATAATGTAAAAGCCAAGATCAAGAACGGCATCTTGAGCCTGACCCTGCCAAAGGTTGAATCAGCTCGCCCGAAACAGATCAAGATCTTAGCGAAATAGTTTTCAAAGCAACCCTGAACCCGTTCCCCCAAAGGAACGGGTTCTTATTTTAAATACAGCAATAGAGTAAAATTCAAAAAATGTACGAAGGAGAACACGCCATGAAAAAAGAAATAACTCTGATTTTACTTATTGCAATCTTGTTGACAGGATGCGGCTCCGCCGCTGTGGAACCGACCGCGATCCCGACACTTGAATCTACCGCAACACCTCTTCCTGAACCCACACTGACGCCCACGCCCGAAATCCCCCTGGCTTTGCTCGTCGTCCCCGTCGATATGGATCAGGAAACTTCTGACCTTTACCAGACTCTCGTCTACGATCTTGCGCAAAGCGCAGGGATGCGCTTTCAGGTACGCAATACGCTTACAGCAGAAGACCTTGAGCCTTCGTTGCGTGTCGTCATTGCCCTGCCCCCCGATCCAGGAATTATGATGCTGGCGCCTGCTGCGCCCCAAGCTCAATTCCTTACAGTCAATATCCCTGATATGGTCGCTGGCGGCAACGTGAGCGTACTCGCCAACACAGATCGTCCCGACATCGCCGCTTTTCTTTCCGGCTATATCGGCGCAATGATCACCGAAGACTATCACACCGGGCTGATGGTTCCCAAAGACGACCCTGTGGGGCAAGTAATGTTAGCCGCCTTCCGTAAAGGGCAAGAATATTATTGCGGGCTTTGCCAGCCTTGGGCAGGTCCATTCAACGATTATCCGCTCTTTGTCGAAATCCCCGCAGATGCGCCCCTTGGCGAATATAACGCCTACGCTGATTATCTCATCAACAACACCGTCGAGACAATGTACGTCTCTCCACAACTCGCTACACCCGAGTTGCTGACCTATCTCTCCAGTAACGGTATATTGGTTGTCAGCGATCTTTCTCCGCAAAAGAAGACTGGGAACTGGGTCGCCACCATTCAACCAGATGTGATCCACGCCATTGAATTTACCTGGCCCCAGCTTCTTGCTGGCGCAGGCGGTCAAAACATCATATCCCCATTGATCTTGGTAGATGTCAGTTCAGAGCACCTTCCCCCCGGCAAAGAACAGGAAGCACGAGATATTCTTGCCCAACTGCAAGCAGGCTATATCTTGACAGGCGTTAATCCGTAAAACCAAAATCGATCTCTGCGCTCAACCTAAAGGCTGTCAGATCTCTGGCAGCCTTTTCTCATTCTAAAGTACGCCTTGCTCACCTTTGCGGGTAGATTATAATAAAAATATGATTTGTAAAAAAAACGGCTCCTTAGAACCGTTCACGGAGAATATTATGAAACTTAGAAAATACATTTGGACCCTCGCACTACTTCTTATCCTCGTGACGTCGCTCTCAGCTTGTGAGCTGCAATCTGTCGCAGAAGCAGAAGTCACCCCCACAGAGATCGACCCTGCTGCAATATTCACCGCAGCAGCCGAGACTGTTGCCGCCCAACTCACCCAAACTGCAGCCGCCTTCTCTCCCACCCCTGCGCCAGCCACCGCTACACCAACCATGCTCCCCACTGCAACGCTGGTGAATTTAGACGCGCCTACGCCAATAGGAACGCTCACACCGGTTACGGTGCTCTCATCACCTGAGGGACCGATTTGCGATCAG
>JABGQU010000028.1:9700-28543 GCA_018648605.1 Anaerolineae bacterium
AACGCTCACACCGGTTACGGTGCTCTCATCACCTGAGGGACCGATTTGCGATCAGATGGAGTACGGCAGCCCCCTTGATATTAACATTCCTGATGGCTCCACCATGAAGGCCGGAGAAGATTTTGAAAAAATTTGGCGTATTCGTAACACA
Organism: Anaerolineae bacterium; assembly: GCA_018648605.1. Taxonomy (GTDB): domain Bacteria; phylum Chloroflexota; class Anaerolineae; order Anaerolineales; family Villigracilaceae; genus Desulfolinea. Next base: position 9,852 of record JABGQU010000028.1, read on the forward strand.
GGTGTCTGCGCCTGGGATGATGGTTATCAACTTGTTCCAGTTGCCAGCTCTAGCACACGCCCTGGGGACACAAATCCACTAGACGCCGCCAACCCAGCCTGGGAAGTAAAAACCCTTGTCCAGCCTGGCGAGGTTGTTGATATTGGGGCAAAACTAACCGCACCTAGCGAAGTTGGTGAGTACTCCACTTGCTTTATCATGGTAAATGATCGCGGCGTTTACTTTGGCGGTGTTGTTTGTGTTGAAATTGTTGTCAAAAGTGATTAAGTAAATCTATTAGGAGACTCGATGAAAACAAAAAGCGTCATCTTATTATTGATCGTGGCTTTTCTATTAAGCGCGTGTGGCGCGAGCGAAACCGGGACTCCAACTGTCGATGTCAATCAACTATACACTGCCGCGGCAGAAACTGTGATCGCTGAATTAACACAAACTGCGGCAGCCAGCACCCCCACAGAAAAGGCGACAGCCACATCTACCCCGGTACCTGAAGAAGCAACACAAGTGCCTACTTCTGTGATCGTTACTGAGACACCGTCGATTACCGAAACGCCAACGCCTCAACCAACCATTATTGTCGAAACCTCGCCCACCGATCAGTTTTGTGATAATGCCGTCTGGGTCGGGGATGTGAGTGTGCAGGACGGCACAGAGATGTCCCCCGGGCAAAGTTTCGAAAAAACCTGGCGCATCAGAAATACAGGCACCTGCACGTGGGGAAGCGGCTACAACCTCGTCTTTGGTTATGGCGAAGGGATGAACGGGCAAGCCCGCGCATTAGATAAGATCGTCTCCCCCGAAGACACCATCGAAGTGACTGTTGTTTTCACTGCGCCTCTCACAACAGGCAGTTATCAGAGTTATTGGCGCATGGCAAATACAGCCGGTGCAAACTTTGGTGAGTTCTTCTACGTCGATATTGTTGTTCGCTAATTGCTCCCCTATAATCCCCCCGCTATGCGGGGGGATATTTGTACATAATTGTGTCTAAAACTCTCGCATCAAAGATCAAAGCCGAAGCCGTTAAACAAGGTTTCATTCTTGCAGGCATTACCACGCCTGAAAAACCGCCCCACATCACAACCTATGAAAGCTGGTTGGATGCGGGGCGGCATGCATCTATGCAATATTTGGATACCGAGCGCGCTCGTACCCATCGTGCTGACCCAAGTCTGATCCTGCCCGAATGTGAATCGATTCTCGTTTTGGCATACCCTTATCCCTCCCACGCTAGCCCTCCCCCACAAGCGGGAGAGGGAATAATTGCATCCTACGCTTGGAATGACGATTACCATCTCACCCTCAAAGAAAAATTACATAATATCGTTACCTTCATCGAAGCAGAAATCGGGCATCCCGTTGCCAACCGTTGGTACACCGATACAGGTCCCATCCTCGAGCGTGACCTTGCCCAACGTGCCGGTCTTGGCTGGGCAGGGAAAAACACCTGTATTATCAACCCCGAGGTCGGCTCATACTTTTTCCTGGCCGAAATTCTGCTCGGGATCGAACTTCCCGCCGACCCCCCCTTCACCAGCGATCATTGCGGCACCTGCACACGCTGCATAGATGCTTGCCCTACTCAAGCCATTTTGCCCAACCACACCCTCGACGCAAATTTATGTATTTCTTATCTCACCATAGAAAACAAAGGCGAGATCGCTGAAGAGCTACGCCCAAAACTTGGCAACCTGATCTTTGGCTGCGATATTTGCCAAGACGTCTGCCCCTGGAATCGCTTTGCTAAACCACTGAACGAATATACGATCGACCCAAACCCAAATCTCATCACAGAACTCTTTCTCTCTCCACAAGAATTCAACAAGAAATTCAAAAATAATCCTGTCAAACGCGCCAAGCGGCGCGGGTATTTACGCAATGTCGCTATCGCGCTCGGCAATGAAGGCGACCCAACCGCAATCCCGGCGCTGGAAAAGGCGCTCAAAGATATTGAGCCACTCGTCCGCGACCATGCTCGGTGGGCATTGGACAGGATTAAGTCCAAAGGAGAAAAATGCTAAAGTTGTTGCTGGCAAGCCAAAACGCGGGCAAGTTGCGTGAGCTGCAAGCTATCCTTCAAGAACTGCCCATCCAACTTGTCGCCCCCGCTGCGCTAAACCTTAATCTGGATGTCGAAGAAACGGGCAAAACATACGCCGAAAATGCTGCCTTAAAATCAAAGGCATTTTCTAATGCAAGTGGATTGATCGCTCTCGGCGACGATTCCGGTTTGGAAGTAGATGCCCTAAACGGTGCGCCCGGGCTATACTCGGCGCGCTACGCCCCCACCCCCAATGCAACGGATGGCGACCGACGCGCTTATTTGCTAAAAAACTTGCTTCCGCACTCCCGCCCGTGGACAGCGCGTTTTCGCGCCACGATCGCTATTACCACTCTCTCAGACGAAACCTATTTCGCGGAAGGTGCCTGCGAAGGGGAGATCATCCCGGAAGAACGCGGAGAGGGCGGCTTTGGCTATGACCCGATCTTTTATATTCCTGAGCTAGGCTGCACGATGGCAGAACTAGATGAAGAAAAAAAGAATCGCATTAGTCATCGAGCACGGGCGTTGGAAAAAGCAAAAGAGATATTGAAAACACTCATGGGTAAGTAGCGATGGAAGTTCTATATCAAGATTATTTGATCACTGATGATAAGAAACTCATCTCACCGCAAGCAGTAAAAACACTTCTTGACGGTTCTTATTGGGCGCCAGACAGAAGCATTGAATTGATCGAAAAAACTATCCGGAACTCTATTTGTGTTGGTGTTTTTGATGAAGAAGAATTGGTCGCTTTTGCCCGTGTGGTCACCGACAAAGCCGTTTTCGCCTGGATCGCAGATGTGATCGTGAACGAGGCACATCGTGGCAAAGGAGTAGGGAAAGAAATCGTGCAGTTTATTCAAGACCACCCGGATATCCCGGCTCATTCTCAATTATTACGAACAAGAGACGCCCATGGTCTCTATGAGAGATATGGCTTTTCGAAAAACGATAATATTATGTCGAAGTAAGTTTTACTACAAAAAAAAAGGAACTTACCCCTTTTCAGGAGGTTCGTATGGAAGCCTTATTACTTTCCCATAATTCTGACGAAAGCGCAGCATTACGGCTAGCACTACAGCGAGCAGGTTTTTTCGTTCGTATCAGCATGGATTTTGAGAAAATCGTCACCGATTGGCGCGAGAACACCGCCGATTTGATCGTATTGACCTTTCCCAAGCAAGAATTACCTCTAAGCACGATCAAACAATTACGCGCTTTTACGCCAGTCCCTTTTATCGTGGTAACTGAGTATAAAACCGAGGATATCTATGTCGCCTTGCTTGATGCAGGCATCGATTTGGTACTCTTTCGTCCTTATAGCACACGCGTATTAATTGCGCAAGTACGTGCCTTAATGCGACGTGCATCTGGCGTACCGCTCTTTAGTTTGCCAATACTCACGAAGGGGGATATTTTGCTCGAACCATCAGAACGTGCAGTAAAGATCAAAGATAAGGAATCGCAACGCCTCACACAACTGGAATTTCGCTTACTCTATATTTTGATGATTAATGTCGGGCAAACGCTCTCATCAGATCGAGTGATCGAGTATGTTTGGGGCTATAGTGGGAAAGGAAACCGGGATCTTGTACGTGGTTTGATCAAACGCTTGCGCACAAAAATTGAAGACGATCCGCAAAATCCACGGTATGTTATGACCATTACAGGGGCGGGATATACATTAAAACCGTAAATCAGAGCGTGAAAATTTTTATACAACAAAAAGTTTTTAATACATTTTTTGATCAAAAAAATCAACGATTTTTATACAGCCTGCTTGTAAAATAATAGCAACTCAAAGTTGTGTATGCGCGCTTTGTCTCTCAACTTATTATGCTTCGGAGGTTTTTTTGCAATGAAAGCAAACTGTATTTCTTGTCAGGAAATGGTCAATACGGGCAATCATCCACGCTTAGGGGATATTTGTAATTGCCCCAAATGTGACGCTCGTCTCGAGGTTGTTTGGCTTGATCCCCTTGAACTGGATTGGCCCGCTGACGAATATAGTGACGATGACGATGGGTACGATGACAACTTCTAAGAAAAAACCCGTGCTAGGAGCATGCCCGGAGTGTGATGCAAATGTTGCATTTACGAAAACTCCTTTTTTGGGACAGAAAAAAAACTGCCCCGAATGCCTTTCGGAATTAGAAGTGATCGGTCTATCTCCCATTGAACTAGATTGGGCATACGATTATTCCGGTTTTGATGGTGAAGACGATTACGATGCCGAAGATTATTAGATAGTATTTTTCATATCGTTAAATAAAAAATCTCCGCTCTTTCAAAAGAGCGGGGATTTTTGTTTTCTTATAATCGGTCAATAAAATATTCTATCGCTTCAGCAACCTCGCGCGGTTTTTCGAGCATGACCATATGCCCTGCGCCTTCGATCTCGATAAACTCGGAGTCTTTTATTTTTTCGTGGAGAGCTTGTGAATATTTAAGCGGCGTCATTTTATCTTCTGTGCCGCAAAGAATGAGAGTCGGGGTTTTGATTTCAGGGAGGCGTTCTTCGCTGTCGAATTCGTTGCAGGCAAGGAAATCGCCGTGCAGCACGGGCGGGCGAGTTTCTTTTTCCATACGTTGAGCAGCAAGTTCTTTGAGACGGGGAGATGTTTCGGGGCCGAATGACCATTCGGTGATATTTTTGACGGCAAGGGGGAACGTGGCAGGATTAGACGCGCTTTCTAAAATTGACGGAGCCACGCGTAAACGGCTGCCGCTGCCTATTATAACGAGGGCAAGCACACGGTCGGGAGCGTCCAGCACAAGCTGAAGGGCAATGGCACTGCCCATCGAGTGCCCAATGATGATAGCGGCTGGCATGTTAATCGCATCCATAAATTTTTGTACAGCCTGCACATAATCGGTGATGGTCTGGCGACCGATACCTTCAGATTTGCCGTGTCCGGGCAGATCAAGTGAGACGATCTGAAATCCGTTTAGGCGGCGAATTTCGGGCGACCAATGAAGGTGGGAACCACCCGCTCCGTGAATAAGCAGGATAGGCGGGCGAGCAGGATCATCTGCCTCGTGGGAGAAGTAATATAAACCGTCTGCGGTTGGCATGGGGAGCCTCTTTATTTTGCGCGGTGGAGACGGTCGGCAGCATCCTCGGTAAGCGGGATGAAAACCTGCACGTTCGTCCCCTTACCTGGCGCGGAATCAATATGAAGCAGTCCGTTGATCAACTCTGTTCGTTCGGTGAGATTGACCATCCCCAAACTGCCGCGTTTTTCGTAATGTTTGTTGACGGCTTTAACATCGAAACCGACACCGTTGTCTTTTATTTCAAGCACGATCAGGCTATGTTCCAATGCCCGTAAGCGGACATTGATCTGATTAGCTTTGGCATGTTTACGTGCGTTATTTACCGCTTCTTCGGCGATGAAGAAGATCACACCCTGTTTCCCCATTTCAAGCTGCTCGATCAGTTTTTCATCGACTTCGACCTCGACACTTTGACCAAAGGTTTCGGTCATTTTTTCCGCCATAGATTCAAGAGCGGCGCGCAAGCCTTGCGACTCTAGCACAAGCGGGCGCAAGGTGAAAAGCATGTGGCGGATCTCTTTTGTGGTACGGCGTGCCAGATCTTCTACGCGGAGAAGTTCGTCTTCCACTTTTTCAGGAGCGCGCGTCAACATCATGCGGACCAGGTTGATGCGCATCGCGATTGCTGAAACCGATTGAGTGGGGCCATCGTGCAGATCACGGGCGAGTTTTTTACGCGCTTCTTCCTGCACTTCTACCATGCGTTCTTTTTCTTCGACAAGGTCTTGATAAAGACGCGCGTTTTGAATAGCGATCACAGCTTGCCGCCCGATCAAATGGAGCATCTCACGTCGTTCCTGCGTAAAATAATCAGGGTCTGGGTCCGCAAAGAGCAAGACACCATAAACCGTAAAACCCGTGCGCAGGGGCAAACAATAGCTGGCGGTACAAGAACGCAAAGCGATCACACGTCCCAGTTCGGGGTCGTAGCCTACATTTTGCGTTAGCACAGGCTCGCCTTCTCGAATGGCTGTGCCTAAAATCCCCTCTGCCCCTTCAAAAACAAGGCGTTGATCGGCACTCGTAAAACGACGCGCCGATTTCACTGTCAGCTCATTTCCGCCAAAGAGCAAAACTGCGCTCACGAGCTGGTCATTATAATCTTCTTCTACATCGGGGTTTAATGCCCGCACGCTCAGGTCAAGCGCAGACTCCAAGACACGACGATAGCTCAATGTTGCCGTCAGCGTGGAGGTTAACTCATAGATCGCGCGCAAACGCTCATTTTCAATACGACGCTTCTTTTGCTCAGAAACCTGTCTAATTTCACGTTTATAACGCAAACTATTGATCATCCGGTTGCTCAAAAAGCCAAAGATCAACCCTAATCCCAAAGTGATCGCCGCAACGATCCCACCAAGCGTCAGAGAACCTGCTGGCATTTGGAAATACGCGAAGAGTAATTGAATCACCGCCATGACACTGGCAGCCAATAAACTCCCTAAAACTTCAAAATAAATTGCGCCTGTGATAATTGGCAAGATACCAACACCAATAAACGATCCGCTGAAACCACCTTGCAGCCAAAAAAGTAAGGCTGCAAAAAGCAAATCGACTCCAATTGCCACTTGTCGATGATAGCTCAAGCGAATATTCAACCCTGCCATGACACTCATGCATAGATTCCACAATACCAGCGCAAAAAGCGGCAAGAGCGAAATACTTTCGGTTTTTTGGATCAACCCAAAACCTAAACTAAAAAGCGCCAACCAACGCAGTGAAATCGCAAACCAATCAGCGATATATGGAGAATCAAATTTTCGCATGGCTTTATAATACTCGAGTTTTTCCCTTAGAACATAGCATTTTTATTAAGTTTTCGTGAAGAAAGCGATGCGGCGACTCTAAATCTCGTATCCCATCTGCTCGAGCGCATCGCCGAAACGCTCTCGCATTTGAATTTGCTGATCGTTTGTATACGCTTCCTTGTACCGACCAATTTTCCCTTTAAAGAAATGCAAGCCCTGTTGCCCTGCCTCCACCTTGCCAGGACGATACTCTTCGATCACACGCTGAACGGCATCGTCCTCCGCGTCCAACGCTAAATATGCAAGTAAACGCTCCATCTCGGCATTGTAATTCATGAGTAGATCTTCGTAGCGGGTTGTGAGCGTGGGTTTATCTTTCATCCAGTCAGTCCAGATGTCAATATAGTCTGCCATAAAATTTAAGGTTTTGTCAAAATCGGTTAAACGGGAGAAGAAATTTGGGCGACCTTTGTCAATCGAACGTTGCCCATATTCGTAGGCGGAGAGCATCGCATCGCGCGGGTCTCGGTAGATGTAGACGATCCGTAGCAAGCCCAGGGCGGCGAGCGTCCGCGACCAAATTGTGGGACCAGCATGAGCCTTGAGCACAAAATCCCGCCCCATCAACGCGGGGATCATCACCATCCCCAATCGTCTTAACGATAAAATACCGATATTGACGTTCACTGCGGTGAGAATACTCTGCAATTTATATTTCTCGCGGATCTCGCGGGCATCGTCGTAGCCTGCGACCTCCATAAGGTCGTGGATGATGTTGTAATGCCAGCCCGAGCCAGCGCGCGGCATACCGACAGATAAGACGATCATAATTGCTCCTGATTTTTTAAACCGCCAAGACGCGAAGGACGCAGAGTTCTTTATAAGCTCGCCAAGAATTTTTCTCTCTTGGCATCTTAAAGTTCTCTCGGCGTACTCTGCGTCTTGGCGGTTCTATATGTTATTCCTAGCACAACCCCGAAATTGATCCACAACTCTGCCATCGCAAAGGAATCTTGCATGAAATAATAGATGAGAATGGCAACCCACGAGAAAAGACCGGCGATTCCAACGATCTTCATTTTTTCGTGGCGCAGGGCTGTGAGAATTTGGGAGAGAATGGCAAAAAGAAAGCTGATGAAAAGGGTGAAGCCGAAAACCCCGTTTTCGGCAAGAATACGCAGATAAAGGTTTTTCGCATTCGGATAAAGGCTGCTCGCAGGGCTGAGATGCTTTGTGATCTCCGGGATATTTGATAGTGCCCAATCGGGGAAGTTTTGATAAAGATAAAGTCCGCTGCTACCAAGACCTGTGCCGAGGAGCGGATGTTGCAAAAATATCTGAACGGCAGCCCAAAGATAAGTGACGCGCCCGCCCGCATTGGTCTTGACGAAATAATCAGCGAGACTGTCAGCTTCGACCGTCCAGAGACGGTTGATGTAATTTTGCTGCGCAAGGAAGGATACGCCGCCCCAAGTGATGCCGATAATGAGCAAAACAACCAATGCGCGCAATCCCCAACTAGATAAGCGGCGCGTTTTCTCCGGAATATGTGTGAGCCAATAAAAACTGCGTTGGATGTTTTTTCGCCCGCTGACGAGGATAGTGATCCCCGTCGCGGCGAGGACGATCAATAAACCACCGCGCGAGTATGTGAGCAGCAAAACGACGACAGAACCAAGCAAAAGCAGCGGTTCCAACCACTTGAATTTCGTGACGCGAAAACGCAAAAGGAGCGACGCCATCAACCAAGGGAGATATAGCGTAGAAATCTGCCCTGCCAGCCAGGAGGCTTCAAAGGCAAAACCGGAAACCCGTCGTAGTTTTGGGATGCCGCGCATCGAGAAAAGCAATTGCCATTCGGAAACCTGTGCTTTTGAAAGCAAGGGCGTATAAAAGGAAATCGCCTGTACACCCGACCAGATTATTGTCAGGAAGAGTCCGGCATAAAGCCATTTGAGCGAATGACGCAGATCGTCGAGATCACGGTGCATCCACAACGTGGCGATGAAAAAGGATAGCCCAATACCAAAGGTCAGAAAAGCACGCAGAGCACGCCCCCAATACTCCTGTCCACGCAAGGGGATGGGAGAGAGAAATGCCCCGGCGGTTGTGGCTAAAATGATGAAAAGGAAAAAGAGCAATAAGGGCAAAAGCGCGTTGCTCCAGGGAAGACGGAATTTGTCATTGCGAGAAGTATCCTTTCGCGACGATGCAATCACAAGGCGTAGAAACAAGATCAGATACAGCAACGCCAAGGGATAAAACGCCAACGGGCGAACGTAAGTATGCTTTCCTAAAAGGGGAAAATAGCGAAAAGATGTTACCGGTAAGGTGAGTAGAACCAGCCCCCACAAAACGCGTGACAGTTTTTCTAAATCTAACCACGAAGTGAGAATATTCACAAAGGGTTTCTTTTTACCTCTATCGTGAATATCTTGCTTCTCAGCCATTCATTTTCCCCGTAAACAAAACCCATAACGTTGCCAAGAAGAGCATTGCTGCTGCGCCAAATGCAAGATATTCCCCAAGAGAATTTGTGCGTGTGATCGGCAGGGATTCTTTTTGGCTAAGGGAAACTTCCACATACGATGTGATACCCGAGCTCCCTGCTTCCAGACGAGCAAGTTCGGCCTCTACACTAGCGAATTCGACTATCCCATTTTCGATGCTTGTGGTCAGTGCCTTTAACGCAGTTGCGTTCGTCGCGCCTTCGCGGGCGTTTTCAACAAAACTCTCTGCCCATAATACGACCATCTTCTCCGCGCGGGCGGAATCGGCATCATCAGCGTAAAAATGCCAACCACCATCCTGTGGCTGCGAGAGATGGAGACGCTCGTTGCGTAATTCTGCTACCGTTATATCACCCATTTCTTCAGCCACAGCAGCTACCGTTTCATCTGCCCAAGCTACCTCGACGAGTTTACGCGACTCCCGTTCAAGATAATAATAAACGTCACGGTCTGCGCCATAGGTCCACGACTCTTCAATGTTGAAATCCACAACCACAGTCGCCTGCGCGCGATAATCGGGCGGGAAGGCATAATAAGCTCCTACACCGAGCAGCGCACCCAAAATGGAGAATAAAAGCCAAAATTTCCACGCACGTAGAAGGCGCAGGAAATCATCTAAGGAGGGGGGAGAGAAAAGCCATTTCATCTATTTTTCCTATTTTGTTCACAAAGTAGGGGCGGGGTCACCCCGCTCCTACTTGTTCTGTAAAGCCTTTTCCATTTTTCTTCGCCGCCGCCAATTCCACCACGGTGCAACGATCTTACGGATGAGATGTTTGGCATTGATAATCGAAACGAACGAGCCGCCATCACGATAATGAACGCGCATCATCTCGTTCCAGCAATGCTTATCGGCAGCAATAGATTTCGCATCGCTGTGCAACCTAAAATTTGCCCAATTTTGTCCAGGCAAGTAGCGCAGTTTACTAATTCTCGCCAAACGCACCCAAAGATCATAATCCATTGCGAAGAAGAAGCTATCATCGAGCGGAGCAACTTCTTTCCACAACCCCGCACGCCAAAAGGATGCCTGTTGTGGGATGTGGACGTACCCGCGCTGTAATCTCGCCAAATCTGTTTGGGCAGCATTAAAAACGCCATATTTGCGCCCATTCTCGTCGATGAAATTGCAATCGCCATAGACCAAACCCACATCGGGGTTTGCCATCAAGAATTCGACCGCTGCGCTGATTGCGCCCGGTTCGTAAGTATCGTCTGAATTCAGCCACGCCAAAATCTGTCCGTTGGCGCGTGCAAAGCCTTTGTTGATCGCATCGGTTTGCCCCTTATCTTTCTTGGAGACCCACCACGCCAATTTGTCGGCATAGCGCTCGATGACTTCAACACTGCCGTCCGTTGAGCCGCCGTCGACGACGATATATTCAATGTGTGGATAATCTTGCGATAGCACCGAGTCGATCGTCGCCGCGATGTAGCGGGATTGATTGAAAGAGGGGGTTACGATGGTAACCAGCGGGAGAGAAGCGTTTGTTGTATCCATAGAGTACTGCTATTTTATCGCAAATCAGGAGCGAGGATAAAGCGACGCGCTATTTGGCGGGAGATTTCTTTTTTTCTGCATTGTCGAATTTTACCGCATCGGGATGTGAAAATAAAAAAGAGGAAAGAAGTTTTTGATTTCCTTCTTTCCTCTTTCTTGAATGGTAACTGGCGCCAGGATGAGGGGAAACGACAGGCTATTGTTCATTACTGCGTAACATCAGTTACTTACAAAGAGATGGTTCAACTCATTTCACTCCATTCAATGAAGAAAAGTCGCTCGCGATTTTAGCGTTAACAAATCGAAATAGCAAAGCATCCTTTTTAGGAGTAAATTTAATTTTTACGCCAAGCACTCCGGAACCAAGGAAACCTAATCCTGTTTGATCTTTTAGTGAATGAACAAAAAGAGAAACCAAATACTTTAATGGGAGAGTAATTATCCACACCAACCCCACACCGATCATTATAGCTAAAAATAAAGCACCAACAAGTAAAATAAAATTATCTCCGGCCGACCCTAATAAGGGAGCTAAAAAAAGTACGATAGGGAAAGCTCCAAGACCTGCCAGAATGTTTATTGCTTTAAGGATAGTATTATTCCTTTCCGATTCTTTCATATGTGTTTTGCAAAACGGAATCGTCACTTTGGTTGAATAGCTCTTTGTTACAAATCGCCCCCTATTGTCCTCATAATGACTTTGTCCCTCAACAGGCTGCACTACTTTTGTTTCAGCCGGTAATTCACAGTATACGCATTTGTTTGGAAAAGCAACAACGGCAATGCGATTGGTTGAGAAGGGTACCTTAACATAGGTGGCCATCATAAAACTCCTTAAATTAGATACAGACTGTGGATTGCCAAATAAGTGTTTACACACAAACTCCCCCTTATTCTACAATATTCACAAAGCCAAACCAATACCCTCTACCGCAAATCAAAAACCAAATACGCCTCCCCCTCTGCGTAGAGGGGATAATTTCTATTCAAGTAATTGCGTAATTCTTCCTGTGCTTCCCACTCTTCAAAATTGGTGACCAAAAAGAAGCTGCGGTCTTTGGCGTGTTTGTTAAAAGTTTGGACAAAGTTTTGCGGGTTACCGCGTTTTTCCTGATACCAGAGATCGCCCGCGGAGGGCCAGGAGGTGACGTTGAGCCAACCCCAATAATTGAGTCTGTAACCATAATCTTCACTGAGAGCGACGGTTTTGCCTTGGTCGCGCAATATGTCACCAGCTTCGCGGTAGCTCTCGGCGAGGGGGCGGTAATCTACTGCTCGGAGTTCGGTACGAATTGTCCACGCGGCACCGAGCAGACCCAGTGTCCACGCGGAAATAAAGATGAGGCGCGGCAGCATGCCTTTTGACCGTGAGCGTAGCGTCTCACTCAGCATCTCCCCAAGCGGCGCTAACGATAACGCGACCACGGGCAGGAAGGGCATCTGATAATAATCATGGGTCGAAAAATGGTAGTTGAAGATCAATCCGTAAAGGATATATCCGCCCCATAAGCCGATCAGAATCCCGTTTTTCTTTTTGGGGAAAAGCAGCAAACCGAGCAGGGAGAGCGCGATGGCGAGATAGCCGATCACCTCATCGAGATTAAGTCCCCAGCGTAAATAAAAGGAGGGCGAAATGAGCAGCTCGGGGAAAAAACGCCCCGCAGAGCCGCCGGATGCGCTGCCGCCGAGTGCCATCCCGTTGATGTAATAAGCGAGGGTCGGGAGCAGGGCGAGGGTGGCGATGCCCCAAATCTGCGCGTTGTTGAAGGCTTTTTTGAGTGAGAATTTTTGCAGAACGGCGACCAACGCCGCACCCGCGATAAAGAAAATTGCTACCACTTTTATAAGAATTGCCAGCCCCCCGAAGAGTCCCGCTAAAATTGCCCATCGCCATTTTCTTTCATCCGACCAGCCTGCCAGTGCCCAAATAAATGCCGCGATGAACGCGACCATGAGCGGGTCGGGCTGAATGCTGCGGCTGGCGTAGACGCTGTAGGGGAGATAAAGATAAAAGGAAGCGGTGAGCAACGCGCCATAGGGCGAGACAAGGCGACGCGCGGCGAGAAAGAGAAAGATGCCGCTAACGACCCAAAAACCTGCCGTAATTTGGCGCGGGAGGGCGAGGTCGGCATCGCCTTTGGTGGTGTAAGCGATGAGGCTGAGGCTTTCGATAAATTCTGGCTCGAGGGTGGGTTGCGTTTTCCATTGCTGTACAGCCATCTCTCGTTGCCATTCGGGAATGTTGGGAGCGACGCTCTCGTAATACATGCCGCGTGCCTTGAGGGCAGAGAAAAGCTGGCGTGTGGGATGAAAATCGAGGGGGAGGTCGTCGATGTCGATCATCCGCACGGCAAAGGCGCCAATGAAGATGGCGAGGGCGAAGAGCCAGTAGAGGGGTTTGGGGAGGAAAGATTTTTTATTAGACATTTTTCAAAATAATCCAGTTCCTGAGCGGAGGTGAAGCGAAGCGGAACCGTAGACGAAGGATGGCATTTTCGAAAGTCGCCCTTCGACTGCGCTCTCTATCGTTCGTTCCGCTCAGGGGCTAGGCGTTTTTTATAATCCGCGTTCTATTTTCTTTTGTTTTTTCTTAGTGTAAATCTCGCGTACACGCGCAAAACCGAAGAGACTTAAAAATGCGTACAAAATTCTTTTCCAGCTTTTGAGTGCCGTGGGAGGGTGTTTTGCAAAAGCACGCGCATAGGCTGCCAAGCCAGCCCACATTTTACCCGCTTCGACGAGATAAAACGCGTCCAAATGATATGCGCCAGCGAGAACTTTTGCTTTCTTTTTTCTCAGAATTTGTGCCGGGATTGGCTGTTGCTCCATCCATGCAAGGATTTTAAAGGCTTCCTGGCCGAACTTCTCAGCGTGGGCGATATTTTTTGCGTCAGCGTGATAGCGGGCTTTTGCCAAAATTTGTGGGGCATAGACCATCGGGGCGAGTTGCGCCATCCGCAGCCAGAGATGATGATCGAGGAGGAAGTGATAATCAAGATCGAGATAGCCCGCCTGTTCCAAGATGCTGCGGCGCATAAAAACACCGGGCTGGCTGATGATATTGAACGCCATCAAATCTTCGAGTTCATAAGGCGAAAAACGCTGCACGTTGATGGGATTACCCTCGCCATCAATGGAGAGAACATCACCGTAAATAATGCCTGCATCGGGGTTTTCTTCGAAAAGTGCGGCAACTTTCGACAAAGTTTCGGGTAAATAAACATCGTCCGAGTTGAGCCAGGCGATGATCTCGCCCGTTGCACGGGAGAAGCCTTTATTAATCGCATCTGCTTGTCCGGCATCTATCTCGGAAACCCACCACGTCAAATGCTCGGAATATTTTTCGATGATTTCCACGCTCCCATCCGTGGATGCGCCGTCCGCGATCAGGTATTCAAGATCGGGATAGCCTTGATCCAAGACGGAACGGATGGTCTCATCCAGATAATCCGCCTGGTTGAAGGAGGGAGTGATGATCGAAATTTTCATCGGATATCGTAGATCAAATAACCTTCGCCCTGCGCAGCGAGGGGGTAGCTTTCTAAAATCTCGCGCAAACCGAGCTGTTTTTCATATTGTCCTAAAGCCGTGACGACAAAAAATTCCACACCATCGGCGCGGCTTTCAAATTCTTTTTGGGCATCAATACTGCCGCCACGCACTTCCATCAGCGTGGTCGAAAGAGGCCACAACGAAGTTTTTCGCCAACCAAATGCCATCAACCTGTAACCATAATCCTGCGTCAACGCGATGACATCATAATAGGCGGGGATCGCCTCGCCAACGGTCTGCCAATATTCTAATTCGTAATGATAATCATCAGCGATGAGTGTGGAGCGCGCCACCCAAGCGGGATACACAACCCCAAGCAGGATTGCGCCCACAAGCAGGCTGCGCCAGAAACGCCCCTGGCCCTTGGCTTGCTCAGTGACCAAATGGGCAATGGGCGCGATCCCCAACGCGATAACGGGAATCAGTTGAATATGATAATAACTGTGCGTATACATCTGGAAGGGCAGCGTCAGCCCATAAAGGAGATAGCCGATCCAACTCGCGACGAGCAACGCCCGCCCGCGCGAAGGCAGGAGCAAAGCGCCAATAATGCTCAAATAAATGATCGGCAGCCCAAATAATGAGCCGATAAAAGTCATCCACTGAAGATAGAATTTTGTGCTCGAAAGCAGATGGATAAGGTCAAGCGTCCAACTGATGAAATACTCGCCCGAACGTTCCCCGCCGCCGATGATGTAATAGGAAAAGGCAGGCAAAACCATCAGGACTGCTATCACCCAAACTTGCGGCGATTTCCAGAATCTCTTCCAGCCGTATGCGAGCAAAACTGCTGCAATCGCAACTGCCGCGACGAAGAAGGCGATCACGATCTTGACGAGAGTCGCCAGTCCCAGTAGAAGAGCGGCGAGGATAGCCCAACGCCAGCTGTCACTGCGAGGAGCATCTTTTTGCGACGCGGCAGTCTTCTTCTTCGAGCGGGAGATTGCTTCGGCGGGAGAACTGCCTCGCAATGACAAGCGATCATTTTCTTCTACCCAACGATAAAGCGCATATAGCCCGCCGACAAAAAGAGATGTCATCAAAGGGTCGGGCTGGAAGGAGCGCGATGCCTGCACGGAGAATGGCAAAACGAGATAGAAGGCGAGGGAAATAAGCGCGGCTTCATCGGAGGTCATGCGGCGGGCAAGGTCGAAGAGGGCAAGTCCCGCAAGGAGCCAGAAGAGGGTATTTAGAACACGCGGGACAGCAAAGCTTTCGCCGCCTGTCACTTTATAGCCGAGCGCGGTCAATGTTTCGATGATAGGCGGTTCAAAGTCGCCAACGCTTTTGGCGAAGGAGGCTGCCAAATTACGGGTTTCGGCATCTGCTTCGGGGGTGAGTTGGTAGTAGATGTCGCGGGCGACAAGGATATTTCTTAATTGACGCGTCGAATGAAAGTCGAGGGGGGGATCGGTAAGGTCTATGAGGCGCAGAATCCCGCCGAGGAGGAGCAAGCAAGCCAAAAGCACACCCGTCGCTCCGCTCCGAGTGCGAGCGAGCGTGACTCTGCGAGGAGCACGCTTTTGCGACGTGGCAGTCTTCCCATCCTTAGAGGGAGATTGCTTTGCTCCGCTCGCAATGACAGGCTTGGGGGATTTTTTAGAAGAGACTGTCATAATCCACTTTGTTGAAAATGGTTAGTTTGCCGCCAATGGTGGCATCCAGAATTTCGCGTCCATCTTTCTCGTAATTGATGCGTGCCATCGCATAGGCGATCTCGGACATATCGAGGTCGGGGAGCTGCCAGCGGAAACCCTTGCCGAAATAGCGCGGGTCAAAATGGTTGGGGTCATCGCCATCGGAGACGACGGTTTTATTGGCATCGCCCTTGCTGGTGAAATTATGATCCACGCCGATCAGAATGACCTGCTCGAAGCCCATGTGGTAGGCAAGCTGGAGACAGACGTTGGTGACGGTTGCCCCCTCCCAAACGCGATAGCGGACATCTTCGGCAAATTTTTCGCCAGAGTAGGTTGTGTAGAGAAAAGCAGGCAATTGGGAATCGGTAATTGGGGATTTAGGGAAAAACTTGTGCGAACGCCAGGAGAAAAAGCGCGGCATATCAAGGGCGAGGAAATCATCTACGCATTGCTCAATGACGAGGTCGTTAACTGAGGCAAGGAAGCTGGTCTGGAAACCCCACTCTTCAAAGGCGAGGTAGATGCGATTCATCCCGAAGGTATATTCGTTTTTGAGCTTGGAAACATCCGTTTTGCGCAAACTGGGACCGTTGCCGATGATAAAGCAGCGTTCGCCTTTATATTTATCTTTGAGTTCGGCAAGCGCATCCATGCTCTGTCTGCGCCAGGGGTGGAGATAGGCAGCAGGCATAGAGGGGAAATTCTGCGCCGCGATGACTGCGCTGCGGGCAATACGCCAAAGCGGGGAGGGGATGAGAGATTTGAGGGTGTTTTTCATGGTTTTGATGAGTGATACGTGACGAGTGATGGCACAGGAAAACTCACTTATCACTCGTCACTTTTCAGATTCTAATTCTACATTACGCCTGACTTCTATCCATTTTACCTTGCCATCATCCACAGCATCACGAAGCTGGCGTTCTCTTTTGCTCAGGCTACCTTTGTTGGTTTTGACTTCAACAAGAACAATCTCTTTAAGCTCGCCCTCGCTCATACCGTCGAAAATGATAAAGTCGATTGGTGCGCCCAAAAAGCGGGCATCTTGGGGATTGTAAGGGAAGTCGGGCAGGTAGGGGATGAAATGCTCGGTGATCTTTCCGATCAGCGTAGACTGACTTTTGGATGCAGCATCTTTGCGAATCGTTTTTTCGTATTCTTTCTTCCAGCCTTCAAAGAGAAGTCTGTATTCGCTGTTGATTCGTCTTTGCATTTCGCGTTCAAGTGTTTTTTGTGCATTCTTATTTTGTCTTAGTATATAGAGCAAAACGCCAATAACAGCTAATGCTATCAGAAATAAGGTTGGAAGAATGAGCGTAGACGTTTGCATTACTCCGTGCTTAAGCGCGCCGTTGCGCCGCCATCGACGACGATCGGTTGCCCTGTCATGAATGATGATTGCTCACTATCTGCCAAGAAGTAGATTGCGTTGGCAATTTCTTCTGGGGTGCCGACTTTTCCGCTGACTGTTTTGCGAGCAAGGTTTTCGAGACGGGATTGGACGTCCCCGTCCCCAACGTGGCCACGTTCGAGACCATCGCGGAGCATCTGCGTATCTACTGCACCGGGCAGGATGGCATTGACACGAATATTATCCGGGGCAAATTCGATTGCCATTGCCCGCGTAAGCGCGAGCATGCCACCTTTGCTGGCAGCGTAGGCGGCAATATCTGTTGATGTTTGAATCGCGTGGACAGAGGATACGTTCACGACCGCCCCACCGCCATTTGCCTTCAAAAGCGGATGCGCCAACTTCACGCCCAGAAATACAGAGCGTAAATTCGCTGCCATAACCGCATCCCATTCTTCGACGGATGTTTCGAGAATAGGCTTTGCGATCTGCAGGGCAGCGTTATTGACCAGCGCTTCTAGTGAATTGGTATATTCTTTCGCCTGTGCGAAGATATTTTCCATCGCATCACCGCTGGATATATCGGATTGAATAAAAAGTCCATTTGCGGGAAAGGTATCGCCAAAAGGAGCAATATCCACGCCGATAACACGCCAGCCTTTTTTAGTAAAAAGTTGGACGGTCGCTCGCCCGATCCCGCCGGCTGCGCCTGTTACGAGTACGGTTTTATTTACCATTTTTCAAGTCACTTGGGTCTATTCCCAGCCCATCCAAAAGGTTCTTGATCGTATTCCAATGCACACGCTCCCAAGCAGCGGGGCTGGAGTTGGCGTTATGGGGTGCGAGCATGACATTATCCATTTTTTTCAAGGGGCTATCTTCGGGCAGGGGTTCGACTTCAAAGACATCCATTGCTGCGCCGCCAAGTTTGCCTGATTGTAAGGCAGAAATTAAGGCTTGCTCATCCACAATGGGACCGCGTGCAGTGTTAATCAACACCGCAGTATCCTTCATTTGTCCCAACGTAAGCGGGTTGATGAGATATTCGCTGGTCGAGTTCAAATCACAGTTGATTGAAACAAAGTCGGAATTACAAAGCAAAATATCGAGCGTGGTCATCTCAATGCCCGATTCACCAATGAAAACATGGTCAACTTCAATAATATCGGTGCCGAGAACTTTCATCCCGAAGGCTTTGGCGCGACGGGTGAGGGCTTTGCCGATATTGCCTACGCCGATCACGCCGAGGGTGGCTTCGCTGAGGGTGAAACCGGAAATTTTCTCCCATTCAC